>JAHZHV010000242.1 GCA_019420085.1 Christensenella sp. | reverse complement strand
CGCTTCGAGAACTGGAGACATGACGGATAACCGCATGATAAATTCGCGTCCGAATCCTCTGCAGAATATCCTGCACAAAAACACGTGCACGCAAAAGCAGGGAGGGTGTGCAGTATTCCGCCGAAAGTTCTTGTACATCGGAAAAGTAAATCCATGATCCGTTTCGCGTATTATTTGCCAGAAGGTAATCACTGCCGATATTGCCATAAAAGTTTTTCACGGCAAGTGCGCAGGTCGCGGTAATCTTTGTAAGCCGCTCCGGTACAACTGCATCTTCTTCCAGCCACAGACTATATGTACCGGGCAGCGTCTCTGCGTCAATCAGAACATGTTCCAACGTCAAACGGGTCTGTCCATCCTCACGCGGCTCAATCTGCGTGACAATGCCGCAAAGTTCTACCTCCCGTTCCCGCTGCTCAGATGCCAGCCGAAGCGGCGCAAGCGCACAGTGGCAGCAAATCAATCCCAATGCAAAGCAAATAAACAACGCCATAACACGACGCCGCATACGGCATAGAAAAAAGCCGGGAATCCACGCGCACAGGATTCCCACACACCACATGGTACTCAGATAAAAGCGCGCAAGAATCGCCAGGACAAGGGAACCTGCAAGCAGAACAATAAAACGGTCACCCGTAAACGGTTCACAGGTGACCGCCCGTGCAATGGATCGGATATTCTTTTGCAGCGTTTCCTTCCCCAGCATCTTATTCAATCCGATAAGTTGCCGCAATCTGTGTCAGTTGTGCCGCATCAAATACACTGCGCGCCTGTGCAAGCAGCGTTTCCGGCTGTACATATGGCGGCAAATGACCCAAAAGCAGCATCTTTGCACCGGAGTCTTTTGCAAGCTGTCCGCAGGCAACAGCGCTCAAATGCGGCGCCTGCATCGTCCAGTTTTCCTGCGGCAGGCCGCAATCTGCCAAAATGACGTCCGCACCGCGTGAAGCATCCTCCAGCTGCGGCATGACATTGGTATCACCGGTATAATACAATGTGGTACCTTCCGCATAAACGCGTACGCCCGCACAGGGGATCGGATGACGTGCCGGTGTAAATGTCAGCTGCAGCACCCCAACCGATACCGTCTTGCCCGTGCGGATGGTTTGAAAGCGAAAGCACGAAGCGCCCGGCGCATTGCGCACAAGCGCCGCCAAATCTGCCGGTTCTTCCTGCATCCATACGTCAATTTTCTTCTGTTCAGGCCACATGTTCTTCATCTGCAAAAACTGACATGTTGTAGCCAGCATCATAAAGTCACTGATATGATCCCAATGCAGATGCGTCAATACGACCGCGTCCAGCTGTTCTGCCGGCATTTGCTGTAAAAGCTGCGGTACAACGCCGCAGCCGCATTCCAGCAAAACCGCCGTATGCGCCTGCCGTACAAGATATCCGGATGTCCCCGCGCCTGCCGCAGGATACGGGCCGCAATTTCCCAAAACCGTCAGCAGCATATTGATTTTCCCTCCATCATAGTCATTGGATCGTGCTTTTTCAGAATTCAGCGAAGTTTGTGTACATCCCGTTCCTGTTCCGCCACGCGATCAAGCACCACAGACAAAGCGGCAGCGATCACCGCGGAAGCAATCATCTGAATACCGTTAAACGGCGCCGAAGCAAGCGCCGTGGCAATCCCATACAAAAACGCTTCATATACGCCATATCCAATCAAAACAACCAGTCCGCACACCAGCATCCAGGCAGCGCGAATCCAGGCCGGCGTATTCCTGCGTCCACACAGCAGCACCCCCGCTATCGCGCCAAGAATCCCCTTGATCACAAACGTCGGGATCACATACAAATAAGCGCCCAGCATCAGATCCGCGCCCGCTGAGCCGATAGCGCCCACAATTGCACCCGGCAGCGGTCCCAGAAGATATGCCGCAAGGTAAATCACTGCATCGCCCGCATGAATATAAGCGCCCGGAATCATACCAATCGGAAAGCTGATCCATGCCGTAGATACACACGTCAGCGCCGCCAGCATCGCACACCACACCAGTTTTTTTGTCCTTTGGTCGCGCACTTTTGCTTTTTCCTCCATCCCCCATTTTATCCCGTCTACCGCGCGCAGCGCAGCCATGTATATAAAAACACGCCCGTGGCGACTGCGGCGTTCAGCGACTCGCTTTTTCCGGGCATTGGCAGCCGCAGCAGTGTATCGCACATTCCGCTCAGCGTTTCGGACATCCCACGCGCTTCACTCCCCGTAATCAGCAGCGTCTTTTTCTGCCAGCCGATTTCATCCGAAAAAGCACACACGCCGTGCAA
>JAHZHV010000241.1 GCA_019420085.1 Christensenella sp. | reverse complement strand
CTCTTTTTACGGACAATTGTCAGCGTCATCGGCTCTGTAACATGAACGGCAGACGCAATAAAATCCCCAGGCATCGTACCGGCACGGAACGGGAAGACGCGTGCGCCCTTTCCATTTCGTCCCTGCAGATCAAAGTCAGCAACCAGCATACGCTTGGCGTACCCGCGATCTGTAAACAAAGCAATTTCTCCTTCGCCCTGCAGGAGCTTTGCAAAAATAACTTCGTCAGACGGCTCCAGGCAGATGACATGCACCCCTGCAGTCGTACGCCCCGTTGCGGAAATCGTGGACGGATCAACGTTAATGCTCATTCCCTTTTTTGTAATCATCAGCAGCGTCTGCCCGGGCTTTCCATCATCCAGCTGCACGCAGACAACAGCATCATCACCGCGCAGGCTGATTCCGGGGAATTTCTTACTGCGAACGGCATATTCACAAAGCGCAGTTCGTTTTGCCATGCCGCGTCGTGTCATCATCATCAGGCTTCCCTGGCTGTCTGCATCCGGCATTGGCAGCATTTCCACAACCTGTTCGTCTTTTTCAAAGCCGCCGCACAGCGCCGATGCAAGTTTACCGCGTTCCCGCGCCTTTGCCCCATCGGGAATGTCGCTGACGTCGACACGATAGCACCGCCCGTAATTTGTCACAAATAGCAGACGTCGGTCCGTTGCGCTGCGCTGTGCAAAACGAATTGCTTCGCTTTCACGCATCTGCTCTTCCGCGCGGGCCCGAATAGGCGTCTTTACACCAAGACGCTTCACATAACCGCCGGCATTCATAACAACCATGACGTCTTCCACCACAGCAAACTCTTCCGGATCGATCTTTCGGACGCCCTCGGGTGCAAGGAAATCTGTGCGTCGCGCATCCGCATACTGCGCTTTGATCTGCAGCAGTTCCTTTTCGATAACGCGAAGCAGTTTCTTATCGCTTGCCAGAATTCCCTCCAGCTCTTCGATCGTTTTGCAGATTTGCGCATACTCACGCTTCAATTCATCAATTTGCAGTGCAGTCAAACGCTGCAGGCGCATATCCAAAATGGCCTGCGCCTGTACCTGAGAAAGCTCAAATCGTGCCATCAATGCGTCACGGGCAGCCGCGGGATTCTTGCTGGCACGAATGATTGCGATCACCTCATCAATATTGGCAATAGCAATCATCAAACCTGCCAAAATATGTTCGCGCGCCCTGGCACGTTCCAAATCATACTGCGTGCGCCGCGTTACAACATTTCGGCGATGCTTGATATAGAAAGCGATAATCTGCTTCAGCCCAAGTTGACGTGGTTTTCCGTCTGCAATGGCCATCATATTGACGCCGAACGTCGTCTGCAAAGGTGTATACTTATAAAGATACGCCAATATTTTATCCGCATCGGCATCTTTCTTCAGCTCGATTACACCGCGAATACCACCTCTGTCCGATTCATCCCGTACACTATGAATCCCGCCAAGAATCTCTTTTTTCTCCTGTGCGAGTTTTGCGATCTTTTCAAGAAGCGCCGATTTTGACACTTGATAGGGCACTTCGCTTATGACAATCAACTGCCGTCCGGCGCTGCCTTTCTCAATCGTACATTTTGCACGGATCTGAATCTTACCGCGGCCTGATTCATAAGCACGCGCAATCTCTTCGGTTTGAATCATGACGCCGCCGGTCGGAAAATCGGGGCCCTTGACATGCTGCATCAATTCCTGCAGCGTAATATCCGGATTGTGCATCTGTGCAACAACCGCG
>JAHZHV010000240.1 GCA_019420085.1 Christensenella sp. | reverse complement strand
CGTCGCTGCGCAAATACAGTCCATCATCACGGCGCATAAAGAAAGCAAGTTCCATCTCCAACACACCGTCGCGCATCGCATTATTCCAGATATACGCCACGTCGCCGCGATCTTCTGCATAAAATTGCCCATCCATATTGCGCAGCTTCTGTGCCGCACTGATGTCAAATAAAAGCACACCGCCATCGCACAGATTCTGATACGCTGCTGTGAAAAAAGAAGATACCGACGCATCATCTGTCAAATAATTGACGCCGTCACAGGCGCAGCAGATCGCATTCACCGGATGATGCAATACAAAGCGCCGCATATCGCGACACACAAGCGGACAGCGGCATCCGGCTTTGCGCAGCCGTTGCGCGGCAACAGCCAGCATCGCTTCCGAAATGTCAAGTCCTGTAACGCGATAGCCCGCCCTGTGCAGCTGCAGTGTCAACGCGCCTGTTCCGCACGCAGCATCCAGAATCTGGGTGCCCGGCAAAATACCATGCGCCTGCAAAAGCGATACAAGATAGTCACCCCATGCGTCATAATCCACATCATCCATAAGCGCGTCATAACAATCCGCCAGCGTTTCATAGCTTTGCATGGGTGCGTCTCCTTTCCTATATTGACTGTATGTGCTTCTATCATACCCGAAACAGCGTCCGTTTTCAATCAATTTGCACTTGCAGTCCCCCTTTGCCAATTGACATGCATATTTATTCTTGCTATGATGAACGTGTTTTCCGCATGGTATTTTTTGCGGAAAAACATCCAAGGAGGTATGAAGTTCATGTCCGTCAACATCGCAGTCGTCGGCGCCACCGGCATGGTCGGCCGCAAGATGCTCCAGGTACTGCAGGAGCGTAACCTTCCCGTCGACAATTATTATCTGTTTGCATCCGCCCGCTCTGCGGGAAAAACCGTGACCTTTATGGGCCGCGAATATACCGTTGAGGAGCTGACTGATACCTGCATGGACGGCAAAGATATCACTTATGCCATCTTCTCTGCAGGGGCTGGTACCAGTCTGCATTTTGCGCCCATTTTTGCAGAAAAAGGCATCATCGTCGTGGACAATTCCAGCGCCTGGCGCATGGATGAAACCGTACCGCTCGTTGTACCTGAGGTCAATCCCGATGCGCTCTTAGAACATCACAACATCATTGCAAATCCCAACTGCTCTACGATTCAGGCAGTTGTAGCGCTCAAACCGCTGAATGATGCTTACACCATTCGCCGCGTCGTGTATTCCACCTATCAGGCCGTCTCCGGCGCCGGCATGGGCGGTTATGCTGATCTGCAAAACGGCATGAAGGGCGAACCTCCCAAGAAGTTTAACAAACCCATCTTTGGCAATTGCCTTCCCCAGATTGATTCCTTCTTGGATGACGGCTATACCAAAGAAGAAATGAAGATGGTTAACGAAACGCGCAAAATTCTGGGCATCCCCGATCTGCGCGTGACGGCAACGACCGTACGTGTACCCGTATTCCATGGTCACAGTGAGTCGATCAACGTCGAATTTGAGAAGCCCTTTGAGCTGGACGAATTGCGTCAGGTGCTGCGTGATGCAGAAGGCATCATTGTACAGGACGATTTCAAGAACGAAGAGTATCCCATGGCAATTCTGGCCGAGGATACCGACCCGGTTTATGTCGGTCGTATCCGCCGCGACTATTCAGTCGAATCCGGTGTCAATCTCTGGGTCGTTGCGGACAACATCCGCAAAGGCGCCGCAACGAACGCCGTACAGATTGTCATAAAGATGATGCAGCAAAAAGGCCAAATGTAAATAAAAAGCAAATCCAAACGGCGGCAGGCATAAGCCTGCCGCCGTTTTTTCTTATTATACATTCCAAAAGTAACGCACCACCGCTTTAACATTCACGCACCGATTCATCACCATTTTTTACGGAATACTTCTTGGGCAGCAGACTCGTTTTATACAAAAGAGAAAACAATTCCCTGCTTTACACAAGTGGATTTACAAACGCCATATCACGCGTATCCGCTGCACTTTAACAGCCGTTCGGACCTTACCAAACAGGAAAAATCCTGCATGATACATATCCCGCAAATGCGCATAAAACAATCACTGCATAAACCGGTTGACGGCTTTTCTCTCACATTACAGCGTATCAATCAATCTGGCAAGCTCGTCCCAGTGACGGATACGCACAAATTCGCCGGCAGGCGGTATATCCTCCCCTGCTGCGCGATAAAAGCAGGATACCGGCGGGCAATACCAAACGGGTGTCATGCCCGCCTGCATTGCACCCAGAACATCCGCGCGCGCATTATCCCCGCAAAAGAAAATATCCTTCGCGGAAAGTCCTGCCTTCCGGCAGGCAATTTCAAACAAAATACCAAACGGTTTTCGATACCCATAGTCGCTTGAAGCAATATAAAACTCAAACGGCGCATCCGGAATCACAGCCTCGATGCGTGCGCAAAGTGATTCCTGCGAAAAAGAAAGATTGCTGATAACACCTGTACGAATACCGCGTGCCGTCAAATGCGCAAGCAGCTGACCGATGCCCGGCATTGCTTCATATGGAATCGAGGCGTTCCAGCGCTCCAGTTCAAGTTCCTGCAGCGTGCAATCAAA
>JAHZHV010000024.1:593-4633 GCA_019420085.1 Christensenella sp. | reverse complement strand
TGACGTTGGAAGAATACGAAACAATTCGATTGATTGATGCCGAAAACTTCAGTCAGTTTGAGTGTGCGCGTCAAATGGAGGTATCGCGTCCGACGGTTCAGATTCTCTATGGTCGCGCACGGCGGAAATTGGCGCGGTTTCTGATAAAGGGCGGTACGCTGCGCATTGAGGGCGGTGATTATCGCGTTTGCGAGCATTGCGGCAAATGCCGTCATGGCTGTGGCTGTATGAAGAAAGATGAATCGGAGATTTAATGAATGCCCAGCGCAAGGCATGTTCCGTACGTCAACAGAAATGCAAGAATTGCGTGTATGCAGCGTGCGAGCAAAAAGGGACCCATTGCAAGATCGCGATTTGTCAAAAATGTGCTGTTTTGACATAAAATGCAGAGCCCGCCAAAACTGATTGTCGCGCATGAAAGACCAAGCAGTATCGGTGCTGAAAGGCTGGTTTTGCATAATGCTGCGCATCCTGCCGTCATTTCCCAGAACCCTGTGGAAAGTGCTGTATATACGGCCGGATTTGCCTTCATGGCTTGGGCAGCCTGTATCAGTAAGTCTGTTGCACCAAAGCGTTCCGATGCAGAAGGGACGACACTGAAAAAGGCCAGAAATATGCAGATCTGTGGCAATGCAAGTGCGGTATTGCGTACGGCGCTGGTGAAGGCTGACAGGCCGGATTGCTCAGTTGACTGGCTTTGTGTGCGGCTGGATACGATCGGTACTTTTCGTGCTGGAAGGCTCATGAATATACCGCAAAGCAGTGCGCCGCCGTAGTGGCCGATTGCAAGCGGCAGCGCATAAGTGTGATTCTCCAGCATAACAGCAGATAATGTGCCGAACAAAAAAGCCGGGGAGACAAATGAGCAAAGCGCAGCGGTGCGCTGTGCCTGCTGCTGGTTGAGTGCACCGTCAGCATAAAGCGTGCCGACAACCTGTGCGGAGACGGGATTGCCGCAAAGCAGCGCACAGATCAGTGCAAATGCGCTTTCACCCGGCAGATGAAATATAAATGCGCATGCCGGTTCCAGAAAGCGCGCTACGCGCTGGGCAACGCCAAGGCTGGATAAGGTGGATACGGCAATCATAAACGGTGCAAGTGAGGGCAGAACAACGGTGGCAAACAGCATAGTACCTTGCATGCAAGCCTCGGCCGCCTGCACAGGTTCCCACAGAAGGTAGATACAAAATACTACAAACAGTGCAACAAGCAATTTTTTCACAGATAATGAACACTCCCAGACGGCACGCAGTATAGCGTGCCGGGTATGTTTTATTTCTATGGACAGGAGGCGTCGTCTATGAACGACTCACAGGTAAAAGTCGGACTTGCGCTTGGCGCAGGTGGAATGCGTGGCCTTGCACATATTGGCGTGGCAGATGAACTGCAAAAAGCGGGAATTGCTTTTGACTGTCTGTCTGGGTGCAGTGCAGGTTCTGTCATAGCCGCGCTTCTTGCCTGCGGTGTATCTGCACAGAGGATGGAAGAAATTGCACTGCATATCAACGAGTCCGCTTTATTTGATGTTACGGCATCGAAGCGCGGTTTTATTAAAGGCGAACGATTTGAATCTTTTCTGAAGACGCTTACGGCAGACCGTGCATTTTGTGATCTGGATATACCGCTTTGTATTGTTGCAACGGATTACTGCAATGCCCGCTGTGCCTATTTTGAAACGGGTGATCCGGAAAAACTGTATCGCGGTGTGCACGCAAGCTGCGCCATTCCCGGCGTATTTGTACCGGTTGCATGCCGGAATACGCAGATGCTCGACGGCGGTTTGATTACCCGATTGCCGATTGATGAATGCCGTCGGCTGGGAGCGGATGTCGTCATTGGTGTTGACGTATCGTTTAGCGGCGGTACGCTTGCCGTTGGAAATGTGCTGGATATTATTACAAACAGTATGGAGATTCTCCAGTACGAGGTGGCGAAACTTCGACGCAGGGAAGATGATCTTGTATTGACGCCGCGTGTGCAGCATTATGATGTTTTACGTGTGCGAAACCAGCATACGCTGATTGAAGAGGGACGCGCTGCTGTCCGCGAGAATATTGACCGTATTCGCGCGGCAATTGCGCAGGCACAGGCGAAAAAGGCGGGCGACTATGCGCATACAGCAGATTCATACAGATAAAAAAAGATACCTGCCGTTGCTATTGCTGGCAGATGAGCAGGAAAATATGATTGATCGATACTTGCAGCGCGGTACGATGTATGTTTTAAAGGATGACGACGTTCGGTGTGTCTGTGTCGTGACGGATGAAGGCGATGGGGTATTGGAGATTAAGAATATCGCCGTTGCAGTGCAGGCACAGCGCTGTGGTTATGGAAGAAAGATGATTGCATTTTTACGCGGCACATATGCCGGCCGCTATCGCGTGCTGCAGGTTGGTACAGGGGATAGCCCGGCCACGATTCCGTTTTATGAGGCATGTGGCTTCACACGGCATCATATTCGCAGGAATTTTTTCCTGGAGCATTATGATCATCCGATTTATGAAGGCGGCGTGCAGCTGAAAGATATGATTGTCCTGCGGCAGACGCTGTAGGGTATCCATGAGCAAAGCGCGACGTGCGAAGGAAAAAAGTATCTTTGCACATCGCGCCTTATTTGTATTTGAATCGTATAACGGATGGATAAAAAGTTGTGCAGGTTATCCTTTCTGCTTTTAGAAAGCTAAGAGGAAAAGAACGCTTTTTTTTCGCCGTTTGCTGATACATGCGGCACATAAAGATTAGCAGGTTGGATCAATTTTTTGCAATGCGGCAGTGTACCATGCGCCGCAGGCGGGGATGTCGCTGCACATGGCGCGGATATCCAGCATGTGCATATCAAGCTGCGCGCATGCCTGACCAAATTCGGTCAGATTTCTTGTTTCGCCCGTGGTAAGCACGGGGACGCGGGCATGATGCGCCAGTGCGCGCAAAATATCTTCGCGGCCTTTTTTGATGGCAAGTACGCGCAGATAGGGTACCTGTACTTTTGCCTGCTGACGCAGCGATACGGTTATGCTGAAAAAACTGAGCCAAAGCGCACGCCGCACACGTGCACGCGTAATATGCCGGCCGCTGACGTGATTGAGGATATCCTGCACATTGTTGTACTTGTGCGCAGCCTGATACAACGTATCGCACAGCGTCTGTGACATATCCGCAATGGTATCAAGCGTTTTGCGCGGCATCATGCGAAGATGCGCGATCAGTATATTGTCATAATAGCCAGGATCACAGGGGCGTTTTTGCGCAAGATCTTTGCATGCAAACGGCGGAATAGATAGCGTTGAAGGCTGCACGCCGCCTGCAATGGATTCACGGATGCGGGTCGCAGTCACATCAGCAGGATTTCGCTGTACAATGGCGACGTTAAACGGATTGGCAAGCGCATTGTTTTCTAAAATATAGCGCATGCCAAGCGTGTCGTTTGCGCTTTGCAGAACGGCACGCGCATCCTGCGGCGAAATATGCTCCGGTGCAAAACGGCAGAAGGCTTCCGTTAAGGCGGCAGGGTATCCGATGCCTTGTGACTGTAAACGCTGCATGCATGTGTGAAACGCTTCATCCGATGTATCTATGACGGCTGCCATGTCGGACAGCAGCTGTATATCCGCATGCTGGGCGCCAAAGCTGATGTGGCGGATGATGCCCATGGCATCCAGTGTCATCATACCGCCGCGGGCAAAGACGTCTGCTGCGCTGAGCACATAGATTCCCGGAAGCAGCACAACTGCATCCGCGCCGGCCGCGATTGCCCATCGTGCGCGGATAAATGGATCGAATATGGCAGGTTGCCCGCGTTGTACAAACGCGCCGGACATAACGCATATGAGCGTGTCGGCACCGGTTTGCGCTCTTGCCAGGCGCATATGGCGCGCATGTCCGTCGTGCAGGGGATTATATTCACAAATTATGCCTGCGGCGTTCATAATTCCACGTTTTTTCCCTTCCATATTTTTGTGACTTTCATTATAATAGAATGGAAGCCCAAAGAAAAGGCATAAAAACGGACAAGCGGAAAGGGGATCGCTGAAAACATATGG
>JAHZHV010000024.1:0-583 GCA_019420085.1 Christensenella sp. | reverse complement strand
GATTGATCGAATTAAGGAACAGGCAAAGGGCACAAATGCGTGCATTGTGTTTCCTGAGGGCAATGAGCCGCGTATTGTGCGCGGTGTTGATCGCGTGCAGCGTGAGGGAATTGCGCAGTGCGTGATTCTTGGCAAAGAGGCGGATATTCGCGCGCTTGCACCTGAGGCCAAGCTGGAGGGTGTGACGTTTATCGATCCGCAGGAAAGCCCCAAGGCAGATGAATATGCACAGGTGTTCTATGAACTGCGCAAGAAAAAGGGCATGACGCCGGAAAAGGCGGCTGAGACGGTGCGCAATTCGATGTATTATGCCACAATGATGGTGCATATGGGCGACGCAGACGGTATGGTTGCCGGTGCAATTTGTTCTACGGCGGATACGCTTCGTCCCGCGCTGCAGATCATCAAGACGGCGCCCGGTATCTCCACGGTCTCCAGTTGCTTTATCATGGAGACGCAGACCCCGCAGTATGGAGAAAACGGTCTGCTGGTATTTGCGGACTGTGCGGTGAATATTGCGCCTGATGCAGATCAGCTGGCGGCGATTGCAATTAGTTCCGCGAATTCGGCACGTGCGTTGTGC
>JAHZHV010000239.1 GCA_019420085.1 Christensenella sp. | reverse complement strand
GCAGCACACCCGTACGTGCGCCCGTATCGGGACACTGCGTTTTAACCTCAAATTCGAACATGACATTCCTCCGTCGTCAAATCGTGGCTTCACACGTTCAGCGAATCAGCATTGCATCGCCAAACGAAAAGAAGCGATACCGCATATCAACTGCCTCACGATAGGCATCCAAGGCATTTTCGCGGCCCATAAATGCGCTGACAAGCATCAAAAGTGTAGATTGCGGCAAATGGAAATTTGTAATCAATGCATCAACCACTTTGAAACGGTACCCCGGTTTAATGAAAATATCCGTGGTACCGGATGCTGCCTGCATCGTACCATCTTCCTGTGCTACCGTCTCCAGCGTCCGCACACAGGTTGTACCCACGACAACAATGCGGTTTCCGCGTGCTCGTGCACGGTTAATCACACCCGCCGTCTGTGCGCTTACGCTGTAATACTCACTGTGCATTTTATGATCTTCGACATTTTCCGCGCTGACGGGACGAAACGTGCCAAGGCCCACATGCAATAAAATCGGTGCAATTTCCACACCTTTTTGCTGTACCTGTTCCAACAGTTCTTTGGTAAAGTGCAGCCCTGCCGTTGGTGCAGCAGCACTGCCGTCATGTGCTGCATACACAGTCTGATAACGCGTTTTATCCTGCAGTTGTTCGTGAATATACGGCGGGAGCGGCATTACACCAAGTCGATCCAGTATTTCCTCAAACACGCCCTCATAGCTGAACTGTACGCGCCGCACACCGTCGTCCAGATGTTCGAGCATGCGGCAGCACAACTGCCCATCACCAAAATCCACCCAGGCGCCATCCGGCAGCCGACGTCCCGGACGTACAAGCGCCTGCCAAATATCGTCGCTTTCGCGGTTCAAAAGCAGTACCTCACACGCTGCACTGCCATCACGCTTGATGCCCAGAAGGCGTGCCGGAATGACGCGCGTGTTATTCACGACCAGTACATCGCCAGGATTTAAGTACTTGGTAATATTCGAAAAAACCGTATGCTCCCGGGTATTGTTTTCACGATTACAAACCAAAAGCCGCGAAGCATCGCGCTGTACAAGCGGCGACTGCGCAATCAGCTCCTGCGGCAGATCATAGTCAAAATCCGATGTCTTCAATGTTCTCCTCCATCAAGCAGCGACTTTTGCACCGCACCGTTATCCTGTGCCGGCTCAATGCCAAGATGCCGGTATGCCTCCGCCGTTGGAATCCTTCCGCGCGGCGTACGCGCAATCAATGCCTGCTGCAAAAGATACGGTTCATACACTTCTTCAATCGTTCCTGCATCTTCACCGGTCACAGCAGCCAGTGTATCAAGCCCAACAGGCCGTCCGCTGAACTTACAGATCATGGTTTCCAAAATGCGACGATCAACCTGATCCAATCCCAATGCATCCACCTGCAGAAGTTCTGTTGCCGCGACCGTAACGCTGCGCGTAATTACGCCATCGGCCTGTACATCTGCAAAATCCCGCACGCGCCGTAAAAGTCGGTTCGCAATGCGCGGTGTACCCCGTGAACGGCGGGCCAATTCGCGTGCGCCTTCATGCTCAATGCGAATGCCAAGTATCCCTGCAGAACGTTCCACAATCTGCGTCAGTTCTTCGCTGGAATACATTTCAAGCCGACTGATAATGCCAAAACGATCGCGCAGCGGCGCAGTCAACATACCAGCCCGCGTTGTAGCACCTACAAGCGTAAATTTGGGAAGGTCCAATCGAATGGAACGCGCGCCAGGACCCTGTCCCAGCATAATATCCAGTGCAAAATCCTCCATTGCAGGATACAGCACTTCCTCCACGCTGTGGTTTAACCGATGTATTTCATCAATAAATAACACGTCGCCATCATTTAAATTGGTTACAAGACCCGCAAGATCGCGCGGCTTTTCGATCGCCGGTCCCGAGGTAACGCGAATTCCCGTTCCCATCTCATTTGCAATAATATTGGCAAGCGTCGTCTTGCCAAGACCTGGTGGCCCGTAAAGCAGCACGTGATCCAGCGTTGCGCCGCGCTGTCTTGCCGCCTGTATGAAAATGGACAGCTGCGTCTTGACGCGCTGCTGCCCGATATACTCCTGCATGCTCAGCGGGCGCAGGCTCCCTTCAGCAAGATCTTCGCTCATGCGAAGACCGCTGACAATTCTGTCTTCTTCCTGCATATTGCCCTCCGTTTAGTTGCA
>JAHZHV010000238.1:6360-6841 GCA_019420085.1 Christensenella sp. | reverse complement strand
GCAACAAAAATGCTTCCCTCCAGCGCATAGTTGATTTGCCCGTCAATTCCCCAAGCAATGGTCGTCAAAAGACCATGCTTGGAAGCATAGGCAATCTTGCCCGTATTCATCAGGACAAAACATCCTGTCCCATATGTATTCTTCGCCTCGCCTTTTTCAAAGCAGGTCTGACCAAACAACGCCGCATGCTGATCGCCCGCGCAACCGGTAATGGGCCAAAAAATGATGCGTCGCACAAACCGATCTGTCCGCTTGACATCACAACTTTCGGCAATACGGCCGCAGGAATATCCAGCATCTGCAGCAGTTCCGCATCCCATTGCAGCGTATGGATGTTAAACAGCATTGTACGGGACGCATTGGTCACATCGGTCGCATGCACACGCCCGCCGGTCAGCTTATAGATCAGCCAGGAATCAACCGTTCCAAACAACAACTCGCCCCGCGAAGCGCGTCCATACCCATCCTGAATATGTTCCAG
>JAHZHV010000238.1:4613-6350 GCA_019420085.1 Christensenella sp. | reverse complement strand
TGGTACCGCTGAAATACGCATCCACAACCAGACCGGTCTTTTCAAGAATCATCTGTGTTTTACTGGCGCGTTTGAGCTGCTCGCATAAATCCGCCGTACGGCGGCACTGCCATACAATCGCCGGACAAACCGGCTCACCGGTTTTTGCATCCCATAAAATGGCCGTCTCACGCTGATTTGTAATGCCAATGGCCGCAATATCCGAAACACAAACGCCGCTTTGCGCAACGACACGCTGCAAAACATCGATCTGTGTTTCCCATATTTCATTGGCGTCATGTTCAACCCACCCGCTTTGGGGATAATGCTGCGTAAACTCGCGCTGCGCAACGCAGACCATGTGTCCGGCTTCATCAAATAAAATGGCGCGAGAGCTGGTTGTTCCCTGATCGGCGGCAAGAATATACTTCATCTATCTCAATCCTCCGTCTTGCTGTTCATTTTTCAATTGTGTCGTTGTTTTCATTTTACCTGTCCTGTGAAAGATTGCAAGCATAAAAGCTGCATATACCATACTAACCGATCAGTAAAGGAGTTTTCTATCGATGAAACGCATCCAAATGAATGCAACGATAACAGCCCGGCCGGGAAAACCGCATCAGCAGGCACCCCGGCCAGCCAAAACAGAACCATCGCATATGCCCGCCAAACAACCGGCACAGCAGGCATCACACAAACCACATGCCCCGCAGCAAATTCCAACTGCACCCCGGACACCTGCTGCCCCATTGCATCATGCGCAGTCTGCACCGCGCAGTTTCATATCCAGTGCATCCGCGCAACAACAACAACAACAACAACAACAACAACAACAACAGGCGTTTCGCGTCCCGCAATATACGGGCACACCCATGCAAACACGTCGGACGCAATCTTTTTTCCAAACACAGCAGCCCATGCAGCAGCCGTCATATCCCGCAGAAACCGGCAATCCTTTTTCAGTTTCTTTCGGGGGGACGTCATCTGCCTCCAATCCCGCGTCCTATCATCCGCCCGTCTCGGTGCCGCATGCGGTTTTTTTCCGCTTTACAGACACGCGCGACATTTTTCTTCCCGCCAGGCAACCCGTCAGCGGCTCCATGCCGTCTCAAACATCCGTATCGATGCAGCGCAATGACAATCCCGAATCTGCTCCCACGCAGCAAAATCCGTCACACGATGTACCGCAATTCGGAATGGACGCTTCGATGTATTCGACAAATCCTGCTGCAAATGCACCGCCGGCACAGCGCAGCAATGCAGCAGCCTTCACCGCGCCGCCGCAGGATGAGGACGCATCTTCTTACATGCGCAGGCAATCCTATCATGCGCTGCAAACCGTACTGCGTGAACATGAACAGGCAAGCATGCGGCTATCCAAAAAATAATGCAATCAAAAAAGGCTCTCACTTTTTGTGAGAAGCCTTTTTCTTCATCACACCAAAATGGCCCGCAAATATCATCCACGCGCCGGCTTCGAGACTGCAAAAAGCGTCTCTGCCAAACGAACAATGGTCTCAACGGATAATATCTCCGCGCGCAGGTTTTCCTGAATTCCACACGTCTGCAGTGCGGAACAGACAATCTGCCTTGAAAAGCCCGCCGCACACAGATTGTTGAAAATCGTCTTGCGCCGCATGGACAGCACACCGCGTGCAACACGCCATATAAACTCCTGCGGACACTCTGCACAGGGACGCGGCAAACGAAATCGAAAGTCCATTACAACGCTTTCAACATTGGGACGTGGAAAAAAGC
>JAHZHV010000238.1:895-4603 GCA_019420085.1 Christensenella sp. | reverse complement strand
CTGAGGCGGAACAGAACAAACCGTTTTTGCCTGCGTATAATATGCGCACATCATCGCCGTAACGCCGTACTGTTTGCTGCCCGGCAGCGCACAAATGCGCTGCGCCGCCTCGCGCTGTACCAAAACAGTGATGCTTTGAATCGGCAGCCGTGACAAAAACAACTTCTGCATCGCATCGGTCGTAATACAATACGGCAGATTCGACACCACGCGCAAGCCGGGCGCGGATGCCAGAAGTGCATCAAGCGCATCGTCACAAAGTTTAAGAAAATCTGCATTTACAATCTGCACATTTTCCATATCACCCACTGTCTGCGCAAGCGGTGCAAGCAGCCCTTTGTCCAACTCCACCGCCACAACACGCGCCGCACGCGCGGCAAGCCGCTGTGTCAGTGCACCAAGTCCCGGGCCAATTTCCAGCACCCAATCCTGCGGCGCAATACCCGCCGCATCCACAATCGCATCAAGCTGCTGGCCATCACAGAAAAAATTCTGCCCTGCGCTCTTTTTGGGATGCAGATCGTAGTCATGCAGCAATCTTGCAATGACAGCAGGATGCGCCGCATCCACCTGTAAATTCATCTACTCACTCTCCCAAACGCCTGTCTGCCATTCATCAGTTAAGGATATAAATCGTTACGCTCCGGCGTCCCCAGCGAATTGCCTGCGCATACGATTCAAAGAACAGGTCCACACGCGTGCCTTTAATCGCACCGCCTGTGTCCCGTGCAACACAATACCCATACCCGGGAATATACATGCGCGTGCCAAGTGGGATAACGCTGGGATCTACCGCAACGGTCCCATAGGCCGGTACCGTTCCGGTCGCCGTATTATTTCCGGTGTACGTATAGGCGGTTGCAGTACCGTTATAGACCGCGCTGTAGGAAAGCTGCGTTCCATCGCTCAGCGCCAGAACGCCTGCCCCTGCACTGGCTACGGCCGGCACGGAACGCTGGCGCGTTCCCTGCAGCACAACCTGTGTCACAGGTTCATGCGTAACCTGTTCGGAAACGGTAATGCGTGACTCCTCTACACCATTTCGATAGACAATGGTCTGATTGACGATCTTTTCTCCGGCAACGCCCTGTACGGAAACTTTCTGCGTGCCGCTGTAGAGCGAATCGGTCTGCTGATATGTCGTCTCAAACGCAATCGCTTCGGTATACGTATAATCTTCATGCACGATACGATCGATCTGCACGGTCATGTTTGCCGTCACTTCGCTCTCCAGCGCAGGCGACACCTCGTCCAGTTCTCCCAATTCGTATCCATACTCATCCAGCAGGTCCGCAACCGTGCCCCCTACTGCATATCGGGTTACAGCGTCCTGTGCGCCATCGCACACGTTGACTGCAAACGCCCGCTCAACGACAATATTGGCATCATGACGAACGGTTCTGTCAAGTCCCGGGGATACACGGTCATGCGCCCCCAAAACAACCCCGTTTGCCTCTAAAATATCACGCACGGTTGCGCGGAAGGATTCCACCTGCACGGTCACGCCATCATGTTCCAACGTCACCGTATACACCGCACCCGATGCCGCGGTAAACAGCGCGATGGATGCAATCAGCAGCACAATCGATACAACAATCGGAATCAGCAGAAAATGCCTTTTTGCGCTTGTCAGTATCGCAGAAATCAAGCTCTGCTGCCCACCGCGACCCAAAAGCCGCGCCCGCGCGGCAATCAGTTCACGGCGCACCCGCACACCTGTGCGCCGCCTGCCGGCCGCATGGCGTGCCACCGGGCGTGCATGCCGCGCCCTTTGCAGCGCAGTCTGCATCGGCCGGTAATCCGTCCGGTCCAGCGCGTTATTCATCGGCATCCTCCTTCCTGTAAACAATCCGTACGCTATCTATACATTGGAACGGTTTACATTGTAACAAAAATGACATGAGTTTGTCAAATCCTCCTGTCCCTGTGTAACATCGCAATTCTGCCCTGATATACACAGAACCGCCATGTTTGAAAGAGAATATGCCCCTTATGCTGGATAATAATCCCATTTTCTTCGCTTTCCACAGAAACTTTACAGATCCGACGAACAAAGCTATAATAAGACCCAATGCGAAAAAAGTCGATTTTACAATTGTAAACCAGGCTTTTTGTTTACAATATCTTCCTTATTATGGTGATGCCAATGTTGAAGAAATGGTTCCTGTGTATCATGGCAGCCGGGCTGCTTATATTCAATGGCTGTGTCGGCATGGTCGATTTTCAGCCGAAGGAGGCGCTCGATGCCTGGAGCAGCATGCAGTCCGACGCACTGGAATCTCTGCTTGTCGTAACTAACGACGAAGGTCAGGTCATCTCCAATCAGGAAACCGTGGAACGCATCATACAGATTCTGGACGGATTAAGCGTTACGCAGATCAAGATCACACCCGGCGCACAGCGCATTGCCTCCAATCCAACATTTACAAGCGTTGTCGCACAGGATGTCCAAATCTGTTATCAAAGCGATACAATGGGTACCTTCCAGTTTGAAGCCTGTGCGCACTTTACTCGGATTGAAAATCGCTGGATGCTTATCTGGGATTACTCGCTTTTATTGCCGCAAATGCAGGAGGGCGACACCGTCAGCCTCACGCAGTTACCCGCATCCCGCGGCGAGATATTCACATCCGATCGTGTGTGTGTGGCCGGAAACGATTATGCGCCGACACTGTATGTACGTCCCGACGCACTTGCAGATGCAAACCAGACAGCCGAAGCGCTCAGCAGTATTTGCGGCATTCCCGCGCAGGAGATTCTGGCTTCTATTTCCTCCGAACAGGCGGCGCGCGATGGTGTTGCCGTAATTGCAGTCTATTCGCCTGTCCAGGATTTGACCGCGATTCGCGCCGCCATTTCCGGTATGCAGGGCGTTGGAATCGACGAAAGCTATATGTCCCCCGTACGCATCTATCCGCTTGCGCCAAATGCCTGTCTGCTTTCCAATCTGGTCGGATATGTGGGCGCGATCCCAGCCGATGATCTTGATACATATTTAGAGAAAGGATATGACGAATACGATACCGTCGGTCTGACAGGGCTTGAAGCCTCCTACGAATCCACGCTGCGCGGGCAGGACGGTTATCAGTTAAGTCTGCTCAATGAAGATCAAACCGTTCGTGTGACACTGGTGCGCAAAGAACCGGTCAATGGTGCCGATATCACACTGACAATCGATTCGCAAATGCAGCTTGCCGCGGAAAGAGCGCTTTCTCAGCAGCTCAAGGACGGACAAAGCGGTTCTTTAATCAGTCTCAATCCCACCACCGGTGCCGTTACCGTGATGGCAAGTTATCCTACATATGACAACAACTTCTTTACGCTTCCCGTCACCGATGAAGCTTCTTACCAGCAGCAGTGGGAGGCAATCAACAGTGATGCGGGAAACTATCCGCTGTTGTTCCGCTGTGTGCAGGGCTTATATACCCCCGGTTCCACTGCCAAAGTCTTTACCGCAGCGGCAGCGCTGGAATATGGCGTTCTGACGCCGGATTCTGTATTTGACGGTACGATCATCAAGAATGTATGGACACCTGCGCGCGAAGACTGGTACTATCCCGGCATCAAACGCGTCTCCTCCTATTCCGGCGTAATGAATATGACAAACGCGCTGATCCACTCGGATAACATTTACTTTGCCAATGCCGCCATGCTTGTTGGCGCAGAGCATTACGTGCAGTATATGACAAAGCTCGGTTTTTTTGAAAA
>JAHZHV010000238.1:0-885 GCA_019420085.1 Christensenella sp. | reverse complement strand
TCTTCCGACGACCGTACGCTGGTAGAAAATATCAAATTCCTTGCCGACTTGGGATATGGACAAGGCGAAATGCTTTCCACGCCGCTGCAAATGGCGGTTCTGTATTCCGCCTTTGCAAACGGTGGCGATATTATGAAGCCTTACGTCGTAGCGCACATCGATCGAACGCAGGATGGAAAAACCGAACGTCTGTACACGGCAGAATCGACCGTCTGGCGCGAGGACGTCGTCAGCGACAGTGTCATATCTATGCTTATCCCCATGATGCGCGGAGTGGTAACAGACGGTTCCGCATCCTCCTTAAATATTGACGGCATGGGCATAGTCGGCAAAACAGGTACAGCGGAAGCCGGAAACAATCGCCAGCACTCCTGGTTTATTGGTTTTACCACGGAGGGAGAAGATCCCCGCCTTGCCTGCGTTACACTGGACGTTGCAACGCGGCAGGGTTACGCAGCGCAGCCGCTTGCCAAAGTTTTATTCACGGCGCAGCCCGCCATGCAAAACACAGATGCGCAGACTGCACCGCAGGGCGATACCATAACACCCGGCGGAGATGACGTATTGTAATCAACATCCGATCAAAAAAAGGCTTTCGCACGAAAAAGTCGTACGAAAGCCTTTTTAAATTCAGGAAATACGAAAAACCGCCTTTGCATTCTGCATCGTCTGCGCCGCAAGTGTATCGACATCCACACCCTTGCATTCAGCAGCCATCTGACCCGTAAACCGCACGAAATCCGGCTGATTGCGTTTCCCCCGCATCGGCACAGGCGCAAGATACGGACAATCCGTTTCAACCAGCATGCGTTCCAGCGGAATCTGCTGTGCCACCGCCCGCAGCCGCTGTGCTTTGCAAGAAAGGAATGCGCCATTATAACAGGG
>JAHZHV010000237.1:976-3289 GCA_019420085.1 Christensenella sp. | reverse complement strand
GATTGCACGAATTTTGATTGATCTGGGCATGGATGCCGATACGATCGCGGCAGCACTCCTGCATGATGTGATTGAAGATACGCCTGTTACGTATGAACAGATGGCTGCTGAATTCAGCGTGGAGATTGCAGATCTTGTCAACGGCGTAACCAAGCTGGAACGTATCCAGTTTAATTCCCGGGAGGAGTTTCAGGCCGAAAGCCTGCGCAAGATGTTTCTTGCAATGGCGCGCGATATTCGTGTGCTGATTATCAAGCTGGCTGACCGGCTGCATAATATGCGCACGCTGCAATACAGGCCTGAGGAAAAGCGCAAAATTACGGCGCGTGAAACGCTTGAGATTTACGCCCCTCTTGCACATAGGCTTGGAATTTCCACGATCGAGTGGGAGATGGAGGATCTTGCGCTTCTATATTTGGATGAGCCTGCCTACAGACAGATTGAACGGCTTGTGGCGCTGAAGCGTGATGAGCGTGAAGCGCTGGTCAATCATATCATTGCCGAACTGCGCCGCAAGTTTGAACAGATGGATATGCACCTTCTGGAAATTGCGGGAAGGCCGAAGCATTTTTACAGCATCTATCGGAAGATGCATCAGGGCGGGCACAGTTTTGATCAGATCTATGATTTGACGGCAATTCGTATCATCGTGGAAACGAAAGAGGAGTGCTATGCCGTTTTAGGCATTGTACATACGATGTATAAGCCGATTCCCGGTCGGTTTAAGGACTATATCGCCATGCCCAAGGAGAATATGTATCAGTCGTTACATACGACGCTGATGGGTGAAAATGGCGCCGTTTTTGAAATTCAGATTCGTACGATGGAAATGCATCGTACTGCTGAATATGGTATTGCTGCGCACTGGAAGTACAAAGAGGGCCGCGCTGCTGCAGGGCGAGAGACGTCGCTTGACGAACGTCTTGCATGGCTGCGTCAGCTGATGGAATGGCAGAATGACTTGAAGGATCCGTCGGAATTCATTAACACCTTGAAAGTGGATTTGTTCTCCGATCGAGTTTTTGTCTTTACGCCTAAAGGCGACGTCATTGAGTTGCCCAAAGGCGCTACGCCGATCGACTTTGCCTATTCCATTCACAGTCAGGTTGGCAATCACTGTGTCGGCGCGCGGATTAACAGGCGGATGGTCTCGCTGGATACACCGCTGAATACCGGCGATATTGTGGAGATTCAGACGTCTGCTTCTTCCAAAGGTCCCAGCCGCGATTGGCTCAATATTGCGCAGACTTCCAATGCAAATAAGATTCGTCAGTTTTTGAAGCGTGAGTTCAAAGACGAAAACATACAGAAAGGGCGCGATATGCTCGAGGACGCTGCCAAGCGTCAGGGCTATGTGCTCAGCGAACTGATGAAAAGCGAGTGGCTGGAAAAGCTCCTGCGCAGGTATACGCTTAGTAATGTAGACGATCTTTATGCAGCGATTGGCTTTGGCGGTCTTGCGACAAATCAGGTTTTGTCCCGCCTGTGCGAAGAATACAGGAAAAGTGTCAAAGCTGACGAATCACCTGCGCCGATTCGTCAGCCGGTGGAGCATACCAATACACACAAGCCTTCGGCCAAACAGAAAAAGCGCAACAGTTGTGCAGGTTGTGGCGTCATTGTCAAGGGCGAAGAAAATATGCTTGTGCGCCTGTCCAAATGCTGTAATCCTGTTCCGGGGGATGATATTGTCGGATATATTACACGCGGCCGCGGCGTTTCCGTACATCGCAGTGACTGCACGAATTTAAAGGATGCGTCGTTTTCTCCCGAGCGATTGATTGATGTAGAGTGGGAGAATGCGGATAACGAAACATACGTTGCGGAAATTCAGATTGTTGCTGTGGATCGCGACGGATTGCTTGCAGATCTTGTCAATGCCATGACAAAGATGCAGATGCCGCTTTTGGGTGTCAATGCCCGCATCAGTAAAAACGGGCTTGCAAACGTAAGCCTGCGTACGCAAATTGCGGGTATGCAGCAGCTTGAACAGATTATTCGAAGCTTCCAGAAACTTCCCGAGGTTGTGGAAGTCTTCCGTGTGGGGACATAATCAATGCGTGCAGTGATACAACGGGTAAAAGAAGCGAATGTAACAGTCGATGGCCAGTGTGTTGGAAAAATTGACGCGGGCATGCTTGTGCTGCTTGGACTCTGCCACGGCGATACGACGCGGCATGCCGATTACATCGTGCGCAAGATATGCGGCATGCGTATCTTTTCTGATGAAAACGCAAAGATGAATCTTAACTTGAAAGCGATCGGCGGCAGCGTGTTGCTTGTGTCACAGTTTACACTTTATGCAGACGCAAG
>JAHZHV010000237.1:0-966 GCA_019420085.1 Christensenella sp. | reverse complement strand
CATGCGTCCGCAGGAAGCCGAGCCTTTGTATGAATACACTGCACGGCGAATTGAAGAAAGCGGGATTCCGGTTCAGACCGGCGTGTTCGGCGCAGATATGCGCGTGAATCTGTGCGGCGATGGACCGGTGACCATTTTGCTGGATACAGAGGGGGCAGTATAATGAAGGTTCAGATGCTGCCGGGGGAAATGGTACACAGCAATACATACCTTCTGTGCGATAATGCGCATACGGCCTGTGCGTTGATCGATCCTTCCGGTGATGTTGCGACGTTGAATCGCGCACTGGCGGCATGTGGGTTGCCGCTTCAAACTGTGCTTTTAACGCACGGCCACTTTGATCACATTAATCTTGTGGACAGCATTTGTACACCGCGTGCTTTGCCGGTCCATGTACATGCGTTGGATGCTGCGATGCTGACGGATGGGCAAAAAAACCTTTCCGTCTTTTTCGGTGCGCCGTTTACGGTACAAACGCCGGTTCGTACCATGCAGCAAGGGGATACGATTAGCGTCGGCACACAGGTGCTGCATGTATTGCATACGCCTGGTCATACACCCGGTGGAGCCTGTTTTTATGCCGACGGCATACTGATAAGCGGCGATACGCTGTTTGCCGGAAGCGTAGGCAGAACGGATTTCCCGCAGGGGAGTATGACGCAGTTGATGGAATCCATTGATAAGTCGCTTGCAAAGCTGCCGCCGGATACACAGGTATATCCCGGGCATGGAGAAGCGACGACGATCGGACGTGAGCTGCGCGAAAATCCCTACTTAAACGGAGGCGGCGCATGGTCGTATTAAAAACAGAATCGGAAACGGTGTTTCATGAAGCGGAAGAACTGCTTCGCCTTTTTCTTGGTATGACCATGGTGCGCGCCGAAGCGGTCGACGCAGAGCCGGTATCCTATACGATTTGCATTGAAATAACCTGTGAAAACGGACAATGGCGTGCTACCGCAAAGG
>JAHZHV010000236.1 GCA_019420085.1 Christensenella sp. | reverse complement strand
GCCCCTGCCGCGTGGAAAAGACGCCGGAAAACAAGTGCATCTGCCAGGAGTTCCGCGATCAGATTGCGGACCCGACATTTGAGGGGTATTGCCACTGCATGCTCTACTATAAGTCTCTGGACTAAAAAAGGGATTGACAGATCCGGCTGTCCGGTGCTATGATGCGTTTGTCGAACAAAAGACAAACCTGTGACAAAGAGTAGTAGCGCAAAAGGCAATTGTTCCCTTGTAAAGAGAGCCGCCGATGGTGGAAATGCGGCAGGGAACGCGGCGTGAATGGACTTTTGAGGGCGGCCGAACGTCTTTTTCAGCGGAAAAAGGCCAGTAGCAACCGACGGGATGTGCGCCCGTTACCCCGCACGGCATGTCAAACGCGCATGCGCAAAGCGGACGCTTGCATAAACGAAGCGTCAATTTGGGTGGCACCGCAGGAAGCAATCGATTGCGTCCTGTCCCGAGAGAATTCTTTCGGGACGGGGCGCGTTTTTTTGTTCGGCAAATCTTTGAAAGACGGAAAGGGACGCATATGCATATGCCGGGCAGGCGATGGCGCAGGGCTTTGGCCGCGCAGAAAATTACAACGCAGGATTCTTTCCTTTGACCGACACGAACCGACACGATAAATAAGGAGATTAAAAACCATGAAAAAAACACTTTGCATGCTGCTTTGCCTGACCCTTGCACTCGGCGCGCTGGCCGGCTGCGGCAAAAAGGACGACACGTTTGTCATCGGCATCAGCCAGTACGCCGAGCACCCGTCGCTGGACAACTGCCGCGAGGGCTTCCTGCTGGGCCTTGCCGACGCGGGGCTTGTCGAGGGCGAGGACTTCCGCGTGGAGTACCAGAACGCCGGCTCCAACGACAACACCGCCATTCAGATTGCGCAGAACTTCTCCGCGCAGAACGTCGATCTGATGTGCGCCATCGCAACGCCGTCTGCGACCGCCTGCTACGCGGCCGCCGAGGATAAGGACATCCCGGTCGTCTTTACCGCGATTTCCGACCCTGTCGAGGCAAAGCTTGACAGCGGCAACATCACCGGCACCAGCGACAAGCTTCCGGTCGAGGCGCAGCTTGCGCTCATCCGCGCGCTGCAGCCCGACGCCGAGACGATCGGCATCGTCTACACCGAAAGCGAGCCCAACTCCGTGTCCGCCATCCGCGACTACGAGGCGCAGGCGCCCGCATACGACTTCACCATCGACGCCATCGGCATTACGCAGCAGTCGCAGGCCACGCAGGCGGTCGACACGCTGATCGCGCGCGGCGTCGATTGCCTGAGCAACCTGACGGACAACAACGTCGTCAGCGTCCTTTCCTCGCTCCTTGAAAAGACCGACGAGGCAGGCATTCCCATCTACGGCAGCGAAATTGAGCAGGTCCGCCTTGGCTGCGTGGCCTCTGCCGGCATCGACTACGTCGAGCTGGGCCGCACGACGGGACTGATGGCCGCCAAAATTCTCACCGGCGAAGCGGAAGCCGCCGACATGCCCTATGAGACGATCAACGAATACGGCGTCTACGTCAATTCCGACGCGCTGGCGCGCTTTGACATCGAACTTCCCGAAGACATCGCCGCCCGCGCCGAGGATGTACGCTAAAAGAGACGCTTCCCCATTTTAAAACACATGCTGTTCTGACAAAGCGCGCCGCCGTGCCTGCGCGGCGCGCTTCCCACGCGAAAGGAGTTTGAATCCGGCGCATGAACTTTTTGATTGATCTAGTGACAAGCACCGTCACGCAGGGGCTGATCTACGGCCTTCTTGCCTGCGGTGTGTACATCACCTACCGCATTTTGGACTTCCCCGACTTAACCGTCGACGGAAGCTTCCCCCTTGGCGCGGCCGTGACCGCGGTGCTGTTATCGCAGGGCTTCAACCCCTACCTTGCGCTGCTTGTCGCATCCGCTGCCGGCGCGCTGTCCGGTCTTGCCACGGGCCTGATTCACGTGCGTTTCGGCATCCGCGACCTTCTGTCGGGCATCATCACGATGACGGCGCTTTTCTCCATCAATCTGACGCTTGCAGGTTCCAACCTGATTTTGGAGCGCGAAACGCCGACCATCTTCACCGCACCGGCAACGATGGCCGTTTCCGGCGGCCTGCCGCTGATGTACCGCAAGGCGGTCGTGGCGCTCGTGCTTGCGCTGCTTGTCAAGCTGCTGCTGGATCTTTTCTTTCGCACCCGCTGCGGACTGCTTCTGCGCGCCACGGGCGACAACGCTTCGCTTGTGACGACCCTTGCGCGCGACAGCGGCGCAATGAAGATACTGGGCCTTGTCATCGCAAACGCGCTCGTGGCCTTAAGCGGCAGCGTCGTCTGCCAGGAACAGCGCGCCTTCTCCGCGACGATGGGCACCGGCCAGATGGTCTTCGGCCTTGCCGCCGTGATCATCGGCACGACGATCTTCCGCCGCCTGCGCGGCGTGCGCGGAACTACGGCGGCCATCTGCGGCAGCATCGCCTACAAGTGCTGCATCCAGATTGCCATTTCCCTTGGTCTGGACGCCAACTTGCTGAACCTTGTTACCGCCGTACTGTTCCTGATTATCCTGGTGGCTGGCGGCCGCAAAAAGGAGGCTACGCATGCTTAAGCTCAGCGCAATCTGCAAGACGTATAATCAGGGCGACGTCAATCGCATGTGCCTGTTTGACAATTTCAGCATGACCGTGCAGGACGGGGAGTTTGTCTCCATCGTCGGCTCCAACGGCTCGGGCAAGACGTCGATGCTCAATATCATCTGCGGCGACATTCCCGTGGAAAGCGGACAGATCAGTCTGGACGAAACGGACGTCACGCGCATGCCGGGCTTTCGCCGCTACCGCCGCATCGGACGCGTGTATCAAAATCCCGCCCTGGGCGCCTGCGCGCAGCTGACCATCCTTGAGAACATGGCGCTTGCCGACAACAAGGGCCGTCCGTTCAACCTGCGCTTTGCCATCCGCGGCGCGCGCACGGACTTCTACCGCGCGCAGCTTCGCACGCTCGGCCTTGGGCTGGAGGATAAACTCGACCAGCAGGTCGGCGCGCTCTCGGGCGGACAGCGGCAGGCGCTGGCACTTGTGATGGCGACGCTGACGCCGATTGACTTCCTCATCCTGGATGAGCATACCGCCGCGCTGGATCCCAAGACCGCCGATTTAATCATGGAGCTGACCGACAAGGTCGTCCGCGATAAAAAGCTGACGGCCATGATGGTCACGCACAATCTGCGCTACGCCGTGGAATACGGCACACGCCTTGTCATGATGGACAAGGGACAGATCGTTCTGGATCGAAGCGGCGCGGAAAAGGCCGCCACGCGCGTGGACGACCTGTTGCACCTGTTCAACCGCATCAGCATCGAGTGCGGCAACTGAAAAAAATACGCCGTGCAATCTCCCCCGCACGGGGAAAAAAAGCGTGCCGTTTCCGTTTTTTACGGGAACCGCACGCTTTTTTGTGTCGTAATTTGACTTATTTACAGTTGTATCTTATAATACGCATGGAACTTACTTTCCACCATATCCCTTTTTTCCCGAAAGGAGGTACTCTTCATGCAGGAAACGCCGCGGCGCGTCGATCGGCGCGTATTGCGCACCAAGCGCGCCATCCGCAACGCCTTTGCCGCGCTTTTGAGTCAAAAGGACATCGACGACATTACCGTACGCGAGCTTGCCGAAGCGGCGGACATCAGCCGCAAGACGTTTTACAACTACTACACCGGCGTCTACGAGGTTCTCGACGAAATTGAAAATGAAATCAGCAGCGCGTTCTGCCATGCGCTTTCCAATATGGACTTTCAAAACGACATGCGCGACCCGTATCGGACGCTGCAACTTCTCTCCGGCATCATCCAGACCGATCCGGATTTTTACGGCAGCCTGATGCGCATCAAGCGCAGCTCCAGTCTGCCGGATAAGATTTTCCGCACGCTCAAAAGCACGATTAAGGCGTCGCTGCAGGGCCGGTGGGACATTTCCGACGCGCAGGCGGACGTCATGCTGAACTATGCGCTCTGGGGGATGCTGGCCGTCTATCACAGCTGGTTCAACCATCCAGGGTCCCAGTCACTGGACGAAATCTGTCATGCCGTCAGCCTTCTTACATTCCACGGCGTCAACGGCTACCTGCACGGCGTGCCGTCGCCGTGAAAAAAAGCCGCAAAAAAAGCGCGGCGCGTTCTCCCGTTGCGGGATCAAACGCGCCGCGTTGTCGTTTACAGATTAAATGCACTTTGCAGCGAGGTATATTTCCAAAGATTGGATGAGCCGTTCCAGGTCATGTATCCGCCGGTAATCCCCGCGTCGCGGATGGCGCGGATCTGCGCGCCGACCTGTTCGGGGCCATAGGTCGTGTACGGTGCGCGGATAGCGTCGTAGGCCTGAATCCACGTGCGCACGACGGCCGGCGTCGGCGTCTCGCTCTGGCGCTGCACCGCGCCGGCTGCCCAGATCGACAGCGTCTCATAGGGATGTTCCCACGGCTTATACGAACCGGACGCGCCGTAGTGATCCGGATACGGCATGGCGCTGATGACGTCCACGACATTGCTGATCGCCGGCCAGTACTGTCCGTATGCCGCCACATAGTCGTTACTCGTCTCGCCAAAAACATCCGCCGAAACATACACGCCCATCTCGTGCAGCTCGTCGCAGGCGTACATCAAAAATCGCTGAATTGCCTGCGCCTTTGTCTCGCCGTACGCGTTCTGATAATTGATCGTACCGGCCTGCTCGTGGCGATATGTACCATCGGGGAAGCGCACATAATCAAACTGAATTTCGTGAAAGCCGAAAAGCGTCACCGCTTCGCGCGCCAGCGCGACCTTATACTGCCACGTAGCGCGGTTGTAGGCGCTGGGCCAGAAATTTCCCTGCAATTGAATCGGGGCGCCTGCGGCGTCCAGAATACCGCACTCGGGATGATCGGTGACAAAGCAGGTGTCGTTAAAAGTGGTAATGCGGCCAATGACGTAGTATCCGGCATTTCGCAGTTTCTCAATCGCCGCAGCGTATTCCTCAACGCTGTTTTGCGCCGCAGCGTAGGACGTGGGTGAAACTTCCTGCATCAGCGGCGAAGCATATCCGATCGCCGCGCCGTCGGAAATATCCACCACGAACGCATTGATCCCGCAGCCATCCGCAAGGGCGATGTAGCTGTCAACATCCGCAAGGACGCTTTTATAGCAGCAAAGATACAGCGTCCGGCATTCCTGCGGCATGACGTTATCGGAAAAATCGCCCTTTTGCCGCGGGTAATAGTCAAGCCCCGCGCCGTCACCGCCGCCATAGCGGTCCGGACGCGACGCATGAATTGCGCCGACGCCCGCCTCATCATAGGCGCGCAGCGCCTCCTGCGCATCGGCCGTGACATACCAGGGCCGCACATAGCCCTCCTGCCGCGCGCCCGAAGAATCGGTAAACTGCACGCGATACAGCCGCACCGCGCCCGTATCGTCCATTTCGTCGTATCCGGTAACGGTCAGCTGCGTGCCCTTGGCAACGAGCGTGCCAAGCGTCCCGGTGTCGGGATCACATAACAGATTCTGCGCCGTGCGCATGTAAAGCGTCTGTTCGGCAAGCACATCCTGCGCATCGGAAACGATGCTTTCCCGGGGCACATAATAGGCCGCCTTGCCGATCAAAACGGGCATCAGCCCGTCGACGATCTGTGCATTCTGCGCATAGCGCACCTGCGTGCCGCGTGATAGTTCACTGACCTGTACGGCGCGCGCGCCTTCCTGTTCATCCTGTGTGATGATGTATGCCGCAATCGCCGTCCCGTCCGAGCGAAGGTAGCCGGTTTCATAGACAACCGGCGAAGGTGCGGGCGTCTGCTGCGCCGGTTGTCTGCCGCCCCATTTGGGCAGCGCAAGCGCAGCGCAGATCAGCACTGCGGCGGCAAACAGGACAGACAGGATCACAAAGCGGCGCGGTCTTTTCTTTGTATTCTGCGTAGATGGATTCTGCATAAGCGGTCATGCTCCGAAAATTGATTGATTTTCATCATTATAAAACATCCGGCCGCCTTTTTGCGCTTCTTTTGAAAAATAATTGTCGAAATTGCGGTTTTTTTACAGCAAAGGGACGGCGTGCATACGTTTGTGCACCCGTCCCGTCCACATTGTGACGCCGGCTTTTTTTCAGGTTCGCTGCGCCTGATATTCCTCGCTTGTCACACCCTGAAACAGGTTCTCAAACACCTGCTTGGCAATGCCGCGTTCAAACGCGTCCGCCGCATGATCGTCCGCCATCTGCCGGTCAAGCATGACGCCGGTCTTGTCGTCGATGACGTCCATTACGCCGCAAAAGGCAACCTGTCCCAGATTGATGGCGTAATACACCTGCGTCGGATACCCGCTGTGTGCAGGATTGGACGTCGTAACGTAGTACGTCACATATCCCGCGTCGGTGCGAAGCGTCAGAAGATCCTGTGCTTCCGCCCCGTCGATGCGCTCCAGATTAAAATAGTCGTAGCAGTTCGCCGGCGTGCCGTCGTAGCGGTCTGCGCGCACCAGACGCACCGTCACGTGATCCACGCCCAGCCCCTGCACGGCAAAATCCGCAGTCCTGTCATCGGATTCCCGCCGCATCGGCGTAAAGTATTCCGGATTGTAGCGCAGCGTATACGTCTGCCGCGCATTCGTTGCAACGCGCTGGGAGTCCGCCGAAAAACGGTACAGCGCCGACGTCGCGCGGCTTTTTGGCGCGCAGCCGCACGCCGCAAGACAGCACAGCGCAAGCAGCGCGGCAAGCAGACGCCTTGTTTTCTGTTTCATCGCAAAAAAACGCCTCCTTCCTTTTTTGCTGTTTTCTTAGTATGCCTGCGCATCCGCACCGCTATGCCTGCAAAAAGCGCGTCTTTTTTCCAAAAAAATCCTTTTCTTTTTTTGAAGCCTTTGCTTCCTTCCCCGCCCCTTTTCTCCGTGTCTGTCCCGTCCGCAGCCGTTATCCGCATCGCACGCCCCACCCGCGTCAGCCGCATTTTTTCCAGACATGCAGCGCGTTTTTTTTCGCTCGTACCCGTGCGTTGCGCGCTCTGCCGGATACCGTCCGCCATTTCATACATTTTTTACCGCACACGCCGCATTTTTTTGCCGCCCGTTCACTTCCCCACAAAAT
>JAHZHV010000235.1 GCA_019420085.1 Christensenella sp. | reverse complement strand
ACCAACTTCATAAGTGACGCTGTTGTTTTTGCGCATAACTCTTGACAGTACCCAACTACACCATATATTGTGCAGTGTGGTTTTTGCAAAGCACGATATATGGTGTTTTTGTATCATCCTGTACAATGCAGTAAAGCCGTCTCAGAAGCTGTAAAGGGTATTTTGAAGGGTAGTTACATGGCGCTGATTCTCTGCTGAACGATGTCCGCAATAGCCGATTTCCATTCTGGTGCGCCATAATCCTGCCGGACAGTTCGGACAACATCGCATTCTTTCATCAGACTAAACAGGCGCTTCGGCTCAGTATTTCCGCTTTCAAACATGGCACGGAAATACTGTGCAAACTGTTGCAGAGTGAAGGGAACAATGGACAAATCCAAACGTTCATCGTCGCGGGTATACCAACGTCCGATTCTGAAAGTTTCCGCCGTATTACTATCAACACGATTTGCAATGAACAAACCGTATACAGGTTTATCGTGCTGTAACATAAGATCAGCAACGTGGCGACGTACCGGTTCACCTTCCATTGCTTCCTGACGGGAAGATTCGGACAATGTTACTTCGATGACGATAACTTTGTCATCGAATTCCGCAATCAGGTCTGCACCATTGCCCGGTGCTGTGCTGACAGGCATAAAGTCCTGATCGACATTGAAGCGTCGAACATTATACGGCTTATTAACCAGACTATCGATAGCAAGGAATGCTCTCCACAAACTCCATTCAAGATAGGCCGGGGCCTCTGCTCGGGGAATGCGCAGTTCGGTATCTTCGTCAATGCGCAGGCGATCTTTGCGGGACGCAATCAAATCCATATACGCAGCGATTTCCTGCCATTCGTCCGCTTGACGCAGTGCGTAGTGTTCTTCTTTCTTGTGCGAAATCTGTTCTTCGATTTCGTACCGTACCTGATTGATTTGTGCGGGTGTATCAAGCCGTTTCCCTTCAAGGGAATAGCGGATTCCATAGTGAAGTGCGCTTTCCAGCAGATCATTCAGCACTTCGTTAGCCATGTCCTTGTTATCAGTCGGCAACGGAGAACCTGCGCAAAGTACCCGGTAGATTTTCAAAAGAGGTTCTGAGCTTTCCAACTGTCGCGTTAGCTGCACAGCCAGAGTCCGCTTTTCGGGCACAAGGACTATTCCTTTACCCTTCGCCTGTACCATTCCTGTTGCTTTCAGATAGCGGATATTCATATCTGCATAATCTCTGAAAGTAGAAGCTGCGCACTCAAATTCAGCAGCCTTATCATCATACAACTTTCGGTCAAAGACGCGTTTACGTTCTGCAGCATTACGCGCAGTACGCAAAGAAAGCAGATTTGACACTGTTTCTGCCAAACCATCAGCAGGTGTCGATGTAATAACGATGGTTGCCATCTCCGGGAACGAAATAGATGGTTCTTCGCCCTGCCTATCCAGTTCCAGCATAATCGCCAACACCCAACACAACGGAGAAAAGGTTGTGCCCGTTCCTGTCGGCGTTGTGGGCGTGACCATCGAACGCAGATAGCATTCCTGTATTGCAGGGACAGTCTGCGCGTTGATTAGATTTCTGCCTGCATCGGTGATAATATCCAACTGGCCCAATTCATCCTGAGTAAAGCCCATACTGCTTTTGACTTCTGGATAGATAAAGCCCAGCTTACCCATTGCTGAACGCCATTTGCGTCCGACGCTGTTTGTAGCATCAGAACCTAACGAAACGACGCCGCATTTGCCTAAAAGTTCACGGAAAGCAATGTCACCATCAACATTGCGGATATTGCCCTGTATTGATGACTGTGACAATGCAACCAGACCATCACGAATGCGGAGTGCGCTTCTAACAGAGGTGTTGCCCAACTGCCAAAACTTCATCATACGCACCACCTATCAATAACCAACAAACAAGTATTCCTGTACTTTATTTCTATGTGTTGCTGCATCACCTTGATTGCCAAAGGAATACTGATAATCAATCGGAATCACTTCGACATGCGCTTTATGCTTCGCCATGATGGACAGCATTTCATCCTGTGTCGGTAAACTATTGGAAGAATACGACACCAACAGAATACTATCAGCAAAACGCTTGAACAACAAATCAAATGCATCAGCAGCGCCTTTTCGCGTAGAAAATGGCGTCGGATACGACTTGAATTTCTTTGTCTGTGTATGCTGCTGAATCTCTACACCCTGCCAGTCACGCGCCAGACCTTCGACAAAGTGATAGCGACGAACATACTCATTATCAGACAGCATAGAATAATACGGCGGGTCAATATAAACCAAACCGGGCTTATCTATGCGCAACGTCATCGCATCGCCGTTGACTGCGCGGTTATGCTTTCCGTTGTCAAAAACGGCACCGTTGATCGCTTCGACCGCTTCTAAAAACTGCTGTTCAAAAGATTTCTGCAGGTCTTTCCGTCCGTCATTATAGCGTTCACCCACATAGGTAAAAATACCCCGGGGACGCTTCTTTGTACAGGCGCGAATCAGCGCCGACATTGCGATTGCCTTTTCATAGGGATTACGGATTGCTGCAATATTAGCACGCAATACGTCAATCAAAGCATTATCAGCATCGGAATAATACAAACCTGCAAATGTGGTTGAAACAAAATGATCGTTTTCACCATTCGGGATCAGCAGTTTCTTTGCCGTATCTAAGGGCAGTGTAACGCCGTTGTTCTCGATCATTGCTTTTGCAAATGTTGAGGACATGTGCATATAGTCATTGCTGATAACAGTTTTTCCCTGCGCCTTGAACATGTATCCGACTATACCAGAACCAGAAAACAGGTCAACAGCGGTATCAAAGGAAAACTGTGAAGCAATAGACCAAATGGAAGACAGTAGTTTGCTTTTGGAACCCATGTACCGTGTGGGTGGGTACATGCCGACCTGCTCCGGTAACGGCGCGTCTACCAGATGCAGAAGCATTCTCTGTTTGGGTAATGCTGTAACGACAGCATCTTCACCGCTTCTGCGCTTTCCGTTACAAGAAATGCAGCGTTTAGTCGGAACAATATCAATCGTAAACTGACTATACAGTTCATGTACCAGCGGATGATTGGAATTAGTCAGTACAACGTGACAACCCAATTCATGCAGGCGCTGGACTTCTTTCGCCAGTTCGACATGATCTTCTTCGTAAAATTGTTCTTTTGTATAGCGTTTGAAGTCCGAATACTCCGAAATGGGCAGATACGGAGGGTCAAGGAAAACAAAATCGCCCGGTTCCGCATACTGCTTCAAAACATCCAGATAATCTCCGCATACAATCGTTGCACGCTGTAATGCTTCTGATGCTGCATAAAGTGCTTCAACATCGCAAATGTTGGGATTCTTATACTTGCCAAACGGAACATTAAACTGTCCCTTTTTGTTCACGCGGTAAAGCCCATTAAAACAGGTATGATTCAGATAGATCATACGGGCTGCAGCTTCCGCCTTTGATAGTATTGTCCAGTCCTGCGCACGAACGGCGTAGTACATTTCTTCTGTATTCTCATATAGGGATAGATAACGAATAACCTCATCAACATTATGGGCGACCTGCTCATAAACATTGATGAGTTCGGGATTGCTATCGGCAATGATACCAGACTGCGGTTCAAGCGCAAAAAACAAGGCCGCGCCGCCGCAGAACGGTTCAATATACTTTCCATAGTGCTGTGGCACGCGGGGCAAAATATCGTTCAGCATTTGCCCTTTGCCGCCTGCCCACTTCAAGATAGGTTTTGCGGGCTTGCGCTCGGTACAGATATTCGCCACGGATTGACTACGCATGTACAGACACACCTCCCGCATTTTAGTAATATCCTACTCTATTCTACCCTATATTGAACAAAGATTCAATCACTAAAAGTGCTGAAAAAGTGTTATTTTACGCCATTTTGCTTGCAATACAGCGATATATCCCCCTTATACCCCTCAAACGTATCCACGCGCGTAATATTCCACAAAACGCCGTTGTAGCGTATTACATGCGCGGTTGTAACGTCATTCCGCCAGTTGATCGTGAACAGCACTTCTTCCTGCATGTGTTCAGCATTGGCGGCGTGATAC
>JAHZHV010000234.1:38978-40961 GCA_019420085.1 Christensenella sp. | reverse complement strand
TTTGATGAAAACGCCGTACTTTTCCTGTCAAAGTACGGCGTTTTATGCTTATCTAATAAAAACTGTCATAAATACGTCCTATTTTGTCATACGAAACTTGTATTTCCCCGTTTTTTCCGACAAATCATTTCCGTATAATTGTATTTGATACCAAATACTGATATCGGAAATGGAGGAACTGCAATGCTGTTTAAGCCCACCAATACAGCGCAACATGAGCAAAAAGGCGACGTAATCAGTATTCCAATTGCACAAATTATTCCCAGTCCAAACCAAACGCGCCGCATGTTTACGCAAGCTGCGTTGGATGAGTTGGCTGCAAGCATGGAACATGTCGGTTTATTGCAGCCGATTACAGTCCGCGCCTGTGCACAGCGCCAGTATGAGTTAGTCGCAGGTGAAAGAAGGCTTCGCGCTGCAAAGCAATTGGGGTGGCGCTATATTGAAGCCAGGGTAATCGATGTACCGCAGGCAGATGCTGCGCTCTTAACCATCATTGAAAATCTTCAAAGAGAAAACCTCAATTTCTTTGAAGAAGCAGAAAGCTATAAATTACTCATGCATGAGTATAATATGACGCAGGATCAAATTGCCTACCGAATCGGGAAACGCCAATCCACCGTTTCAAACAAGCTTCGATTGCTGCGCATTCCAGTGCCACTGCGCGAATATATTCTTGCACATGGCTTAACGGAACGCCATGTGCGTGCAGCCCTGCGTTTACAGCATGAAAGACTCATTTCCGATGCACTGCATCGCGCAGCGGATGAGAATTGGACCGTAAAGCAAATTGAGGACTATGTAACGCAATCACTTGCGCAATCGCCTGCATCAAAACCGCCGCATCCCAATGTCACAACACTTTTGCGCGACAGCAGGATTTTTGTCAATGCAATTGCGGAAACCTTCCGTGAAATACGCAAAACCGGTGTTCCTGCGCAAATGAAGCAACGTGAACAGGAAGATGGCGTCATTATCGAGATTTTCCTGCCTCGTACATAATCCATTGTCTTCACTTTCGCATTTGCATAATTCATATATATATGGAAGCGTTCGCGAGTATGGTACTGTGTCATTTGGCGTTATATTTGCAAATGCGTTAAAACCTGCCGGATGTTTCACGTGAAACACATGGTTCGCTGTGGTCATGAGGGCAAACCACAAAAGCCGGATGTTTCACGTGAAACATCCGGCTTTTTCCATGCAACAAAAACAGAAAAGACGCTTCAAAACACAGAAAAAATAGTGTATAATGTCTTGCAGACACTACACGCAGCGGTTTTTGGAGGGAAGGCGTGAATATCGTAGCGATTGCAAATCAAAAAGGCGGTGTTGGCAAGACGACAACCGCTATCAATTTGAGCGCCTGTGTCGCTGCCTGCGGCAGGCGTACGCTGATTATTGACCTGGATCCGCAGGGAAATACAACCAGCGGTCTTGGTATCGATAAGAATACGGAACGTCGTGCAATTTATGATGTATTGATTAACCGTACACCACTGATGGACGCCGTCATTCCAACCCCAATGCCTGGCCTTTCCATTGCACCGGCCAATATTTCTCTTGCCGGTGCGGAAATCGAACTTGTTTCTGAAATTGCGCGGGAATACTTTTTAAAACGTGCATTGGCAGAGGCCAGTGAAAATTTTGATGATGTTTTTATCGATTGTCCTCCTGCACTTGGATTGCTGACGTTAAATGCACTGGCTGCGGCGGACAAGCTGCTTGTACCCATTCAATGTGAGTTTTTTGCATTGGAGGGTCTGACGGATCTTATGAGTACGGTTTCCCTTGTACGAAAACACTTAAATCCGAATCTCGTCGTGGAAGGGGTCGTCATGACGATGTTTGACAAGCAGACAAATCTTTCCCGACAGGTTGTTGCGGAGGTGCAGCGTTTCTTTCCGAATAAAGTGTATCAATCCTTTATTCCACGGAACGTCCGTCTTGCCGAAGCACCCAGTTTTGGTCTTCCTGTTATTC
>JAHZHV010000234.1:0-38968 GCA_019420085.1 Christensenella sp. | reverse complement strand
GGCCTATATGGAGCTGGCACGCGAATACATTCGCGGCGTAAAGGAGAATTGATATGGCACAAAAACGTGGCGGTCTGGGACGCGGTCTTGATGCTCTTTTTGGTGAAAATACCGCTTCTGAGGCTTCCATTCGTATGGATACGGCGCAAACACCTGTTTCACGTGAAACATTGGAACTGCCGATTATTCAAATTGATAACAACCCCGATCAGCCTCGACGAAAATTTGATGAGGAGGCGCTCAATGAGCTTGCCTCCTCTTTGAAGCTATATGGTATGATTCAGCCAATTGTCGTGCGCCCTGGAAGCAATGGACGCTACACAATTATTTCCGGTGAGCGTCGCTGGCGTGCAGCAAAGCTTGCAAAAATGTCTACGGTTCCTGTCATTATTCGTGAAGTAGAAGATCAGACGCTGCTTGAACTTGCGCTCGTAGAAAACCTGCAGCGCGAAAACCTTAACGCGATTGAATCAGCTGCTTCCATGAATGTCTTGATGCAGGAATACGGTTTAACGCAAATTCAGCTTGCGGAACGGCTTGGCAAGAGCCGCACGGCGGTGACAAATACATTGCGTCTGTTGCGTCTTGCTCCACGCGTTCAACAGCTTGTTCGTGACGGAAGACTCAGCGAAGGACAAGCCAGACCTCTGATTGCACTGGAACCGGAAAAACAGCTCGAACTGGCTGAGATCATTATGACGCGCAATCTAAACGCACGTCAGGCAGAAGAACTTGCTGCAGCCAGTCGCGCCGCAGAGAACAAGCCGGCAGAAAAACGTGTGCGTCCAACTAATCCGGATTTAGTTCTGGTTGAAAACCTTTTTCGCGATACACTTGGCTGTAAAGTCAAGGCACAGGGCACTTCGCAAAAGGGAACCATTACATTACAGTATTTTACGCGGGATGATCTGGGACGTATTTACGATGCATTAACGTCACTGCAACAACAGTAAAAGACGTTGTCAATCCTCTTTTATCCCAAATTTCAGTGGAAAATGTGGATAACTTTGTGGATATCCCCCATCTTATCCACATTGTATGCTCTGGATCGATCAAATATACACCGCAAAGTGTGTATCTTCCGCATTTTTCCATGTGGATAACTTATTCAGGCAACAATTCTCTTCTATTATTCATGGAATGATATTTTCGTCATATGCAGGAAAGGAGCGCATCATGGATCAGATATGGGAGGACCTTCTTTTGTGGCTGCGAAGCAATATGTCGCTTTCCAGCTATGACACATGGGTGCGCCAATTAAAGTTCAAAGGAATTTACGGCGATGAATTTGTCATGACCGTACCGAACCCTTCCACACAGGACTTTATGCAAAGTCAGTATGTTTCCGTTTTTTCCAACGGCTTGCGTGCTGTCAGCGGCGGAAAAATGTATCGTCCTGTTTTCATCTTCGGTGCTGAAAATGAAATTGACGAGCCCAATTTAAATCCCAAATATACCTTTGATACGTTTGTTGTCGGTTCCAATAACAATCTTGCTTATGCAGCTGCAAAAGCGATTGCCGAGGAACCAACCAAATACAACCCGTTTTTGATCTATGGCGGACCCGGATTAGGTAAAACGCACTTGATGCATGCGATTGGCCACCGAATCAAGGAGAAGAATCCCAGCGCCCGCATTCTGTATGTGACATGTGAACAGTTCACCAATGATCTGATTCTCGCCATTCAGAATAAGAAAAATGAGGAATTCCGCAATCGCTATCGTCATGTGGATGTGCTTCTTGTGGACGATATCCAGTTTATTGCCGGCAAAACAGCTTCTCAGGAGGAATTTTTCCATACCTTCAATGCATTGCAGGCAGCAAGCAAACAGATCGTTCTGACCAGTGATTTGCATCCGCAGTATATGTCCACTTTGGAAGAACGATTGAAATCGCGCTTTATTGCCGGTCTTTCCTATGATATCCAATTGCCGAATCTTGAAACACGCGTCGCCATTCTCAAAAGCAAACTGGCGGCAGATCGCATTGCCATGGATGATGACGCCATATTTTTTATTGCCAACATCCGTGATGCGAACGTCCGGGAACTGGAAGGATATTTAACGCGCGTGCTGAGCTATTCCAGCCTGACAGGAGAACCCATTACCGTAAAGTTGTGTGAAATTGCCTTGCACGACATTATGCCCAAAGAAGTCAGTCAGGAAATTACCATTGAATCAATTACGGATTCGGTTGCACTGTATTATGGCGTACGTGTAGAAGATCTTCTTTCCAAGAAAAAAAGTCAGAACATCGCCTTTGCCCGCATGGTTGCCATGTACCTTTGCCGCAAATATACCGATAAATCATTAAAGGAAATCGGACACTTTTATGGCGGACGCGATCATACAACCGTCATGCACGGCAACGAGCGCATTACCGAATTGACGCGTACAGATCCGCAGATGCGATCTGCATTGGAAGATGTCGTGAAAATGATCCGCCGCGGTACGCAATCCTGATGCTTCTGCCATATCAGTTCCATGGAATCAAGCAGCTTTCTGCCTGACAGCATCGGAACATAGGGGATATCCACATCATACACACAATCCACGTGTACAACCTGTGTATGATTTTCACACATGATCTTACCATACACGCACAATGTGGATAACGTGAACAATCCACCAGCTTATCCCAAAGCTTTCCACCGGCAATGTGGATGAAAAAAGCGAGTGTGCAGCGGGATTTGTGGCAGTTATCCACATTTTGGACATCCCTACTCCTATTACGACGAACGACAATAAAAAAAGAAAACAGAAAACCACACGGCTTCGCTGTGATACCGAAAGACAAATTCAATTTTCAAAGAACAGAAGAAGCGGAATATGGAAAGGATGAACGCATATGCAATTTATCTGTAATCAGAGTGAACTTCTTGAGGCAATCAATATCGTAACCAAAGCAATGCCGACCCGCACATCGATTCCTCTGATTGAAGGCATTCGTCTTAAAGGAGATGCCGGACGCCTGGAATTATTCTGCACTGATTTGAAACTTTCTATTAAGAGCAGTATTACAGCAAATTTTGAGGAAGCATTTTCCTGCGTAATGCCGGGAAAACTGTTTTCGGAAGTTGTACGCAGACTTCCTGCAGATGATGTATGCATTACGATTGAAGAAGCAAACGGGGGCAGCTATACCGTAACAATTGTCTGCCGGGATTCCCGTACGACATTAACGGCGCTTGATGCTTCTGAATTTCCCGAAGCGACGGAATCCATTGATGAAAATGCCGTAGAAATTTCAGAAAAAGAGTTTAAGACAATCATTCGGCAAACGGTATTTGCCGTTGCGCAGGATAATACACGTCCTGTCTTTACCGGTGAGTTGATTGAATTGCAGGATCAACAGATGAATCTGGTTGCACTGGATGGTTTTAAATTCGCCATGCGCACCGTAACACTGCAGACGCCGTGCCAAGCGCGCCGCTGTGTTGTGCCGGGACGGGCGCTGCTTGAAATTATGCGCATTCTCGGTGATACTGATGAAAAAGTACTTGTGCATGTACAGGGAAAAAACTTTATGCTTCAAAAGGGAGAAACGCGTGTTATGACGCGCCTTTTGGAAGGCGATTTTATCCGGTATGAGCAAATTATTCCGCGCGATGCAACAACGACGGCGCGTGTGGATGTGGAAGCATTGCGTGCAGCGGTGTCCCGTGCGGAACTGATTGCGCAGGATGACAGGGTAAATTTGGTTATGCTGCATTTCGAACCGGATGCTGTAATTGTGACGTCCCGTTCTCAGGCAGGCAATGTGCGCGAGCGTGTTTCCTGTATCATGCAGGGGCAGGAACTGGATATGGCATTTAATATTCGCTATTTGTCAGAGACGCTTCGTGCACTGGAGTGCGAAGAAGCTGTACTGCAGATGACGACATCTGTCGGCGCATGTGTGATGAAGCCTGCAGATGATGCACAGTTTTTGTATCTGGTACTGCCTGTTCAGGTGTAAACCAAAAAAACGCGGTTTTATATGGCAAAAGTATGTCAAAAGCGCACCGCGGCAGGACAAACTGTGCTATAATCTAAAGAGCGGCGAAAACATGACGCGGCTTATTTGAACGCAATTTGACTTCATGCAAGGAGGAAGACACATGCAGTATTCCAAAGAAGTGGCCGAGATGGTGTGTGTAAAAAGAGGACCCCATCACGGTCCGGCGCCCATTCCTGAAGAAGGCGCATGGGTTCATGCCAAGGAGATTAAGGACATTTCCGGTTTGACGCACGGTGTTGGCTGGTGTGCACCGCAGCAGGGCGCTTGCAAGCTGACGCTCAACGTCAAGGAAGGCGTGATTCAGGAAGCGTTGGTTGAAACGCTTGGCTGCTCCGGTATGACGCACTCTGCTGCAATGGCTGCCGAGGTGCTGACGGGCAAAACCATTCTGGAAGCGTTGAATACGGACCTTGTCTGCGATGCAATCAACACCGCTATGCGCGAGCTGTTCCTGCAGATTGTCTATGGCCGCACGCAGACGGCTTTCTCCGAAAACGGTCTGCCCATCGGCGCGGGTTTGGAGGATCTTGGAAAGGGTCTGCGCAGCCAGGTCGGTACCATGTATGGCACGAAGGAAAAGGGCGTCCGTTATCTTGAAATGGCGGAAGGCTATGTGCTTGAAATGGCGCTGGACAAGGACGGCGAAGTGATCGGTTATAAGTTCGTGCATCTTGGCAAGATGATGGATGCCATCAAGAAGGGTATGGATCCCAAAGAGGCTTATGAGGCGAACATTGGCACGTATGGCCGTTATGCCGAGGCTGTCTCCTACATCGACCCCCGCAAAAAGTAATCCGCAGCAGAGGTGAAAAACATGGTACAGTTTGAAGGATATGAACGCAGAATCAAGCAGATTGAAGCCTGCATGGCCGAATATGGCATCGCTTCTTTGGAGGATGCGGATAAAATCTGCAAAGAAAAGGGTATTGATGTTGCGGCGATTGTGCGCGGCATTCAGCCCATTGCTTTTGAGAACGCCTGCTGGGCGTATACCCTTGGCGCAGCTGTTGCGCTGAAGAAGGGCTGCAAAAATGCTGCGGATGCCGCTGCTGCGATTGGTATCGGCCTGCAGGCATTCTGCATCCCGGGTTCCGTTGCAGATCAGCGTCAGGTTGGTTTGGGTCACGGAAATCTTGCCGCAATGCTGCTTCGTGAGCAGACGGAATGCTTCTGCTTCCTGGCAGGTCATGAGTCTTTTGCCGCTGCAGAAGGTGCAATCGGCATTGCAAAGACTGCAAATAAGGTTCGCAAGCAGCCGCTTCGCGTTATCCTGAATGGTCTTGGCAAAGATGCGGCAATGATCATCAGCCGTATCAATGGCTTTACGTTTGTAGAGACCAAGTATGATTATGCGACCGGTACGCTGAATATCGTGGAAGAAAAGGCGTATTCCGATGGTCCTAATGCACAGGTTCGCTGCTATGGTGCAGACGACGTTTCCGAAGGCGTAGCGATTATGCGCTTTGAGAAGGTTGACGTTTCCATTACCGGTAACTCCACCAACCCCACGCGCTTCCAGCATCCTGTTGCGGGCACTTACAAGAAATGGTGCTATGACAACGGCAAGAAGTATTTCTCCGTTGCTTCCGGCGGCGGCACGGGTCGTACCCTGCATCCGGACAACATGGCAGCCGGTCCTGCCAGCTATGGCATGACGGATACCATGGGTCGTATGCATGGTGATGCACAGTTCGCCGGCTCTTCTTCCGTTCCCGCGCATGTAGAAATGATGGGTCTGATCGGCATGGGCAACAACCCCATGGTCGGTGCATCCGTTGCGGTTGCTGTTGCGGTCGAAGAAGCGCAGAAGTAACCTCTATTTTGATCAAAAACAGTGTGGATTTCCACACTGTTTTTTTATTAAAAAAAGTATTTGAGAATTTAAAATGACAGTTATTTATAGACGTAATAAAAAGTATGATACGGATACGATGCAGACGGGTAGAGAATGAAAAGATACAAAGGAGAGCTTTTTCAGTCACATCTTATCCGATTATCCGAAATAGTTATATGTTGACAAACGATATAAAGATGATTAGGATGATATAGTAGGAAAGGTGTTTTCAATTTCAAATAAAAGACCTATTGCAAAGGCAAAAGATACAGTGCAGATAGGGAATGAATAAGGAGAAGAAAATGAAAGTTGTACTTCTTGCAGGCGGATACGGTACACGCATCAGTGAAGAAAGTCAGTATAAACCAAAACCCATGATTGAAATTGGAGGTATGCCGATTTTATGGCATATCATGAAAGAATATGCACATTATGGATTGCATGAGTTTATTATTTGTGCCGGATATAAACAACATGTGATAAAAGAATGGTTTGCTGACTATTTTTTGCATACGAGCGATATAACATTTGATTTTACACAGGGAAATCAAATGATCGTGCACAACCGCAAGGCAGAACCATGGAAGGTAACGGTTGTGGATACCGGTTTAAATACGATGACAGGCGGCAGAATCAAACGCATTGCGCCGTATGTGGGAAAAGAGACATTTATGATGACGTACGGTGATGGCGTTTGTGATGTGGATATTACGAAGCTGTTGGATTTTCATCGTTCACATGGACATAAAGCGACGTTGACTGCCGTTATGCTGGAACAGCAAAAGGGTGTTTTGGATATTGGCGGTGATAATGCCGTGCGATCTTTTCGCGAAAAAAGGCAGGATGACAGTGCGCCAATAAATGCAGGATATATGGTTTTAGAGCCAGAAGTTTTTGATTACATTGAAGGTGACAACACCGTTTTTGAAAGGGAACCGCTGGAACGTCTGGCACGTGAAGGCGAGTTGATGAGTTATATGCACCGCGGATATTGGCAATGTATGGATACCAAGCGGGAAATGGATATGCTTGAAAAACTTTGGACAAGCGGCAATGCGCCTTGGAAGGTATGGCAGGACTGATGATGGATATATTGGAATTCTATCGCGGAAAACGTGTTTTTGTCACGGGTCATACCGGGTTTAAGGGAAGTTGGCTATGCCGCATTCTTTTGCGTGCAGGCGCACAGGTTACGGGATATTCTCTTGAACCGCCTACACAGCCCAATTTATTTGAATTGGCTGATTTACAGGAAAATATGACGAGCATCATTGCTGATGTGCGTGATTTTGAAACGCTGTATGCAAGTTTTTGCCAGGCAAAGCCGCAGATTGTTCTGCATCTTGCAGCACAGCCTATTGTGCGGGATAGTTATCGAAATCCGCGTTATACATATGAGACGAACGTTATGGGGACTGTGAATCTTCTGGAATGCGTTCGGTTATGCGGTGGTGTGCAAAGCGTTTTAAATGTGACGACGGATAAAGTGTATCACAATCGCGAATGGGTATGGGGTTATCGGGAAGAAGAAATGCTGGATGGATTTGATCCGTATTCCAATTCCAAAAGCTGCTCAGAACTTGTTACGCATTGTTATAAGAACAGCTTTTTTTCCAACGAAGATGCTCCGGCAATTTCAACTGCACGTGCGGGAAATGTTATTGGCGGCGGTGATTTTGCAAATGACCGTATTATCCCGGATTGTGTACGGGCCATGCAGAATAAAGAAGTCATCGGCGTTCGAAATCCGTATTCCACGCGTCCTTATCAGCATGTGCTGGAACCCCTTTTTGCGTATTTAATGATCGCAGCGATGCAAGCGCAGGATAAGAAGTATGCCGGATGGTATAATGTTGGACCGGATGAATGTGATTGCGTTACAACCGGCACGCTGGTACAGATGTTTTGTGATCAGTGGGGTGACGGTGCTTCCTGGCAGAATAAAGCGGAACAAAATGCGCCGCATGAAGCAAATTTTTTGAAATTGGATTGCAGCAAAATCAAGGCATGTTTTGGTTGGAAACCGCGTTGGCATATTGAAAAAGCAATTGAAATGACATGTCTTTGGAGTAAAGCATATTTGGCAGGAGAAAAAATCTCCGATGTCATGGACGAACAAATTGAATGCTTTGAAAAAGGAGAGGGCGCATGAGTAATTGGCAGAATGAAGCGCAGGCTAGGGAACAGATCCGCGCACTTGTATCGGAATACTATCGGGATTTTAAACAACAGAAAAAACATTTTGAGCCTGGGGATCGCATTACTTATGCTGCGCGGGTTTTTGATGATGCGGAAATGTGTGCTTTGGTTGATGCCGCGCTTGATTTTTGGCTGACGACGGGACGTTTTGCGGATGAGTTTGAGACGGAATTTGCAAAATGGATCGGTGTACGTTATGCACATCTTGTTAACAGCGGATCTTCTGCCAATTTAATTGCTTTTATGGCGCTGACAGCACCGGAGCTGGGGGAAAGGCGCATTAAAAAAGGTGATGAGATTATTACGGTGGCTTGTGGTTTTCCCACGACCGTTACGCCTGCGCTGCAATATGGTGCGGTTCCTGTTTTTGTAGATGTGACGGTTCCGCAATATAATATTGACGTTACCAAATTGCAGGCGGCGCTTTCAGAAAAGACAAAGGCCGTTATGATTGCGCATACGCTTGGAAATCCATTTGATCTTTCGGCAGTCAAAGCTTTTTGTCAGGAAAATCATCTTTGGCTGGTTGAGGATAACTGCGATGCTTTGGGTACCCGTTATACAATCGATCATGAAACGCGGTATACCGGTACATGGGGCGATATTGGAACGAGCAGCTTTTATCCGCCGCATCATATGACGATGGGAGAAGGCGGCTGCGTATATACAAATGATTCGCTTTTGCATCGACTGATTCTTAGTTTCCGTGATTGGGGACGGGATTGTATCTGTCCTTCCGGACAGGATAATTTCTGTGGTCATCGCTTTGACCGTCAGTATGGACAACTTCCCTTGGGATATGATCATAAGTATGTATACAGTCACTTTGGATACAATCTCAAGGTAACGGATATGCAGGCTGCTGTCGGATGTGAGCAGTTAAAAAAATTTCCATCCTTTATTAAGCGGCGTCAGCACAATTGGGCGCGTCTTCGTGCGGCACTGGAACCGCTGTCTGATTTTCTGATTTTGCCGGAGCCGGCGCCTGCCAGTGAGCCAAGCTGGTTTGGCTTTTTGATTTCCGTCCGGCCGCAAAGTGGTCTTGACCGCAATGAGATGACGCGTTTTATAGAATCGCGTAATGTACAGACCAGATTGTTGTTCAGTGGTAATCTGATTAAGCATCCGTGTTTTGATGCAATTCGGGATACGGACGCATATCGCGTAGTTGGGACGCTTGAAAATACAGATTTTATTATGAACAATACATTCTGGCTGGGTGTATATCCGGGCATGACGGATGAAATGATTGATTACATGGCGCAGACTGTGCAAGAGGCGATTGAGGCACAGAAAAAATGAAAAAGATACATGCGTTTTTCAAAACATTGCAGGAAGGAGCATTGGCTCCGGTAGTGCAGTTTGTGAAATTCGGTATCGTTGGTTTATCCAATACATGCATTTCATATGCAATCGAAATGCTGTGCTATTATGTACTTTTTCGCGATATTGCATGGAACTATGGCATGAAGGTTATTGTGGTTACAGCGATTGCATTTGTGATCAGCGTAACCAATTCCTATTACTGGAACAGTCGCTATGTTTTTCAAAGCGCACATAAACGTACTTTGAAAATGCATCTTATTGCATACATGCGTACATTTATCTGCTATGCGATTACAGGACTTGTACTTGCGCCGCTTTTGAAAATCTGGTTAGGTAAGGTACATGTTGTATATTGGCTTGCCAGTCTATTTACGCTGATTGTTACAATTCCGTTGAACTTTATTCTTAATAAATTCTGGGCTTTTTCCCGGTCTGATAAGATGTCACAGAAGTGAAACGGAGAAAGGGAGATGAAGATAGAGCATTGGAAAAAGTGAAAGTTGCAATTCTTGGAACGGGAAATATTGGCATGGATCTGCTGTTCAAAGTGCGAAAAAGCAGTTTTTTGGAATGCGGAATTTTTGCCGGTCATAATCCGGATTCCAAAAATATTCAGCAGGCGATACAAATGGGTGTGCCGGTGACATATGATTCCATTGACTATCTTGTCCGCAATCCGCAGTGCTGCGATATTGTTTTTGATGCAACATCAGCAAATGTCCATATGTATCATGCGCCGATTTTAAAGAAACTTGGGAAGTTTACCATCGATTTGACACCGGCGCATATCGGTCCGTTTTGTATTCCGACATTAAATGCCGATGCAGTCTTAAAGCATGATAATATCAATATGATTACCTGCGGCGGGCAGGCGACGGTACCCATTGCCGTTGCAATATCCCGTGTGCAGCCGAATGTAAAGTATTTTGAAATGATTGCGACGATTGCATCGAAATCCGCAGGTCCAGGCACACGGGCAAATATTGATGAATTTACACAGACGACGTCCGATGCGCTGCGGTTGTTTACGGGGATTGAAAAGGCGAAGGCCATCATTGTGTTAAATCCTGCAAATCCGCCGATCATGATGCGCAATACACTTTACGCGCTGGTGGATCATCCGGACATGCAAAAGATTGAAGATGCCGTTACATCCATGGTTGAGCAGATTCGCCGGTATGTGTCGGGATATCATATGATTCTTCCGCCGGTTTATGAAAACGGCCGTCTTGCCGTTTCCATCGGCGTAACAGGAAGCGGTGACTTTTTGCCTTCCTATGCCGGAAATCTTGATATTATTACCTGTGCGGCAGTACATATGGCTGAGATGTACGTCGTACAAAAAGGTGCAGAGGAGGCTAAGGTGTGATTCAGTTTTTTGACGCGACTTTGCGTGACGGCAGTCATGCCAATAAGCATCAGTTTTGTGCACAGGATATTCGCGATTATTGCAGTGCAATGGATGATGCAGGATTGGATTGCATCATTGTGGGCCATGGGAATGGTCTTGGCGCTTCCAGCCTGCATATTGGAATGTCTAAAATCAGCGATGAGGAAATGCTGCGCACAGCAAGGGAAAATCTGCACCGTACAAAATTAGGTGTCTATATGATTCCCGGTTTTGGAACGATTGAAGAGAATCTGAAACCGGCAATAGAACTTGGTGCAGATCTTGTAAAGATCGGATGTCATTGTACGGAGGCAGATGTGACAAAGCAGCATATTGAATATGTTGCTTCACGCGGATTGCCCGTATATGGCGTTTTGATGATGTATCATATGATTGGGACGGATCGCCTGGTGGAAGAAGCGCTGAAGATGCAGTCATATGGTGCGCACGGCGTTATCATCATGGACAGTGCCGGTGCATCTACGCCGCAGATGGTAGCGGATGCAATCGATGCGTTGTGTGATCAGTTACATATCAAGGTTGGATTTCATGCGCATAATAATTTAGGAATGGCGGTTTCCAATACATATATTGCGATTAATCATGGTGCAAGTATTGTGGATGCTACGCTGCGTGGCTATGGTGCCGGCGCAGGAAATTGTCAGCTGGAGGCAATTGCAGCACTTTTGATGAAGGAAAAAATTCGAACCAAGCTGGATTTGTACCATTTAATGGACGTCAGTCAAAATCTGGTTCGTCAATATCCGCAATGCACCATGGGTGTGGATGATATCAGTATTATCAATGGTATTGCAGGAACATTCAGCGCGTTTAAGTACCACGCGATCGAAGCTGCAAAGACGTTTGGCGTAGATGCGCGGGATATTCTGCTTGAAGCGGGAAAACGCAAAGTGGTCGCCGGACAGGAAGATATGCTGCTGCAGATTGCAGAACAACTGCATGCAGACAGCAAACAAAACGACGAATCCTATTATCTATCTTCTCTTTTATAATACAGAATCTGGGAGGACACACGATGAACGTATCGGAATATATTTTTGATTTTTTCAGTAAAAAAGGCGTTGATACGGCATTTATGGTCACCGGCGGCCAGGCAATGTTTTTGAATGATGCGATTGGGAGAAATCCGGCGTACAAGATTATATGCCATCATCATGAACAGGCATGCGCCATGGCTGCGGATGCCTATGGAAGAATCCGAAATAAACCTGCGATTACATTGGTGACAGCAGGTCCGGGCGCTTGTAATGCCCTTACCGGCGTTGTCGGAGGATATACGGATTCTTCACCGATGATTGTAATTTCAGGACATACGAATTTGCCGTTTGTACGGTATCAGGAAAAAACGAACATTCGCCAATATGGTGTACAGGGAATCAATATTGGACCGATTGTTAAAAATGTCGTGAAGTATTTCAAAACCATTGATGATCCGCAGACGCTGCAGCAGGTTTTGGAGACGGCATATGAAACGGCGACGCAAGGACGTCCCGGTCCGGTATGGATTGAAGTGCCTCTGGATGTACAGAAGGCACAGGTTCCTGTTCAAAAACCGGTTGTCATACAGCATGAATCCCTGTATTCACTGTCGGACGTGCAGAAAGCTGCAAAAGCTGCATATGAGAAGATCTGCAATGCTAAACGTCCCGTTCTTCTTGTAGGACAGGGTGTGGCCTTGTCCGGTGCAAGAGAGATCTTTGAAAAAGTAGCGCATCAAATGCGGATTCCTGTGATTACCGCTCGCCTTGGAATTGATCTGATTCCCTCCGACGATGAATTGTATGTTGGGCGTCCCGGAAATTACGGAGAACGCGCAGCAAATATTGCCATTCAAAATGCGGATGTTGTTTTATCAATCGGATGCCGCCTTGCTTCGTCCCTTGTTGGACATAATCCGCGGCAATTTGCGGAAAATGCGTTTGTTATGGCGGTGGATATTGATGTTGAGGAGCTGGATAAGCCAAACTGCCATATTGATTATAAAGTTTTGGGGGATGCAGGCGCATTTTTACATAGTCTCCAGGCGTGTATTGCGGAAAAGGCATGTCCTGATTTTTCGGCATGGGTGGCGCAATGCAATGATTGGAAGAAACGGTATCCTGTTGTGCAGGAATCGTATAAAGATGAAAAACCTGTAAATTCTTATTTGTTTGCCGACGCGCTGAGCAGGCATACGCCGAATGATGCGATGATCGTTGTGGATACAGGCTCGTGTTTCCATGTCGTTTGCCAGAGCTGGAAGATCAAAAAAGGACAGCATTTTCTTACCACAGGCGGAATTTCATCAATGGGATATTGGGCTGCCTGTATTGGCGCATGCGTCGCAAATGATTGCCGGCAGACAATTTGCGTTACAGGGGATGGAAGCCTGCAGATGAACTTGCAGGAATTTGCAACGATTGCGCATAACAAACTTCCCATTAAGGTTTTTGTTTTCAATAACAATGGGTATTTGCTGATCCGTCATACGCAACGTAATTTTATGCAGGATCGATTTGTTGGGGAAAGCCCTGATTCAGGCGTGTGGTGTCCTGATACGCTGAAGATTGCGCAGGCGTATGGAATTGCCGGTGTGCGAATTGACAGCGTTGAACAAATGGACCAGAAAATTGAAGAGGTTTTGTCTGCACAGGGACCGGTTGTTTGCGAAGTGATGACGCCGCAGTGGCAGCTTCTGATTCCGCGCATTTCCTCTGAAAAACTGCCGGATGGAACGTTGGTTGCACATGATTATGATGATATGTTCCCATTCCTTGATCGGGAAGAGGTGCATCGAAATCGCTTGTTTGAAAGGGAAGAAAAATGATGCGTTCGGCAATTATAAGCGGTGCAACAAGCATGATTGCCTCGGCATGTGTGCAGACATGTCTTGCAAATGACATGCGTGTAACGGCGCTTGTCCGCAGGGGAACGACACGGATGGATCGGTTGCCCAAACATGAGAACCTGCGTATTGTGCCGTGTGATTTATGTGAGTTGGCATCGCTTTCTTTGCCGGATGACGTGTATGATGTGTTTTTTCACTTTGCCTGGGAGGGAACTTCTCAAAAGGCGCGGCGTGATCCGGTGACACAGCAAAAAAACATAGAAAGCGCATTACATGCAGTTCGGCTGGCGGCGCGAGTCGGATGCAAACGCTTTGTCGGCGCCGGATCACAGGCAGAATATGGAACGCTGCATGCACCGGCATTGCCGGACACTCCGGCGAACCCTGTGATTGCTTATGGTATTGCAAAAAATGCTGCACGACAGCTGTGCCAATTGGAGTGTCAAAGATTGGGGCTTTCTTTTTGCTGGGCACGGATATTCAGCGTTTATGGACCGTTTGATAATGAAGGAACACTGATTCGTTCTTTGATTGAGCACTTGCAACGCGCAGAACATATGCCGCTTTCATCCTGCACGCAAATCTGGGATTATCTGTATCGGGATGATTGTGCACGTGCTATGTATCTGATTGGGCAGAAGGGACGCGATCAAGCGGTATATTGCGTTGCAAGCGGCCAGGGACGACCGCTGAAGGAATATGTTTCGCAGATAGCTTCCTTTTTTCATACGGATGTATCCCAGGATTTTGGAGAAATTTCCGCTCGCGCAGGACAGACTTGCTATTTACAGGGAGATATCACTTCTTTGACAAAGGATACAGGTTTTGTTCCCCTTGTTGACTTTGAAAAAGGCATTGCGCAAACCATTGCATTTTATAAGGAGTTTATTGTGACATGAAGAAAGTCTCCATCATGATTCCAACATATAATGAACGGGAAAATATACAGGCGATTTATGAAGCAGTTCGCGATCAGATGGAACAGCTGCGCGACCGATACCAGTACGATATTCTGTTTATTGACAATATGAGTCAGGATGGTACGCGTGATATTCTGCGCGCAATTTGCAGCTGCGATCACAAAGTAAAGGCAATTCTAAACTGCAAAAACTTTGGTCAGTTCAATAGTCCGTATTATGGTTTGACGCAAACAGATGGTGATTGTGCGATTATGCTTTGTGCGGATTTTCAGGATCCGGTAGATATGATTCCGACTTTTTTAAAGTATTGGGAGGAAGGATATCAGATTGTCTGTGGAATCAAGACTGCAAGCCAGGAAAATAAAATCATGTATTGGCTGCGGTCATTGTATTATCGAACGATCAAGAAGTTTTCCAGCGTAGATCAGATTGAGCATTTTACCGGTTTTGGCCTGTATGATAAAAGTTTTCTGGATGTATTGCGTCGGCTGGATGATTCCACGCCGTTTATCCGTGGAATTGTGGCGGAATTAGGCGGCAAGCGCAAGGAAGTACCTTATACGCAGGCGCGGCGCCGTGCAGGAAAAACACACAACAATTGGTACACGCTTTACGATGCAGCAATGCTTTCCTTTACCAGTTATACGAAAATTGGTATGCGTATTGCCGTATTTGCCGGCATTTTCTTTGCGATCATCAGCTTTTTGATTGGTCTTGTGTACCTTGTTTTAAAGCTGCTGTATTGGGATACGTTTCAGGCGGGACAGGCTCCCACGATTATCATCCTTTCGATGATGTGTTCTGTATTGCTTGCATTTATGGGATTTTTGGGAGAATACATTGCAGCAATCAATACACGCTTGATGCATCGTCCGCTTGTTGTGGAACAGGAACGTTTGAATTTTGACTGCGGGCAGACGAATCTGCAGAAAAATGAGAAAGGACATGCATAAGTATATGGATAGCGTATTTCGAAAAAATAGATGGATTTTCCTTTGTTGGTTGGGTGTTTGTGCAGTTCTTTTTCTTGTACTGTCACTGCGCTTTCAAAATTTAACAGCGATTCGCCTTTGGTATTCCATTGCGATGGGCACGACGCTTGTCGTCTGTGCATATGTCATGTGGAAACAGTCGCAGCGGCAAAGGCGTATGATGCTGGTATTGATGGGGCTGGTATTGCTTGGCATGCTGCCATTTTTGCTTAACGGATTTTGCTATGGTGATGATTATTGGGCATATCACAATCCGTCGGGCATGCTGCCGGAGGTTGCTGTTGGGTTGCAACGCCCGCTGGAAGTAACGTCGGGTATCTTTTCCGGTCTTTCGCTGGAACAATTAAATATTGCACGCATGGTAAATGTATGCGTCCTGTCCGTTTTAGCCGGTTTTTTGTTTTGTTATATACAGTGTAGCGGCAGAGGTGCTGCATTTGCCGTTTGTTTTGTATTGCTGTGTACCTGCAGCGTTATTGCGGCAGATTGCATTGGATATTTGTCGGTTTCGATTGTCATTTATGCAACGTTATGTTCTTGTGCGGCGTATGCAATGTTTGCGCATGCGTATGATGAAAAAAAGCCCCTGTATTATGTGGTGTTTGCTTTTTTACTTTTAAGTGCATTTTGCATGTATCAAATTGCAACGCCTGTGGTTTTTGTATTGTTCGTCGCACAGATGGAGAAAAACTCCAAGGAAAAAGAACGGTTTAAAAAGGCGTTTCTGCTTTTGGTATTGTACGGTGTGATTGCCGTTGCTTATCTGATAGCTTCACGTTTGGTACAGCAATTCTATGGCATTACCGCTTCACAGAGTGCGCGTGCGCAGTTTGTTACGCCACTGCAGCTAATACAAAAATTAATGTGGTTTGCCGCACGTGTTGTGCCGCAGGCTGCGCAGAAGATATGTGCCGCCTTATTGGGTATGCGTATGTATACGCCTCTGCATCATTTTTATACGATTCGCTGTATGATTCCGTGGCTTGGATGGGTATTGCTTTTGGTTTGTGCCGCGCTGATTGTGACGTATTTGGTTTCATTACTGCGACAAAAGCGGTTTTTGAGTGTGTTCATTCACCTTTGTGCCTATCCGCTTTGCTACTACCCGTTTTTAATTCTGCCTGAAAATACGATTTTGACGTACTATCAGTTCGTTCTGATTGCGTTGGTGGTATATCATATGTTATGCGGCCTTAAAATCATTGCAGGATGGATTCAGAACAAAGTCTTTTGCGCTTCAAAGCACTTGCCCTGTATTCGCCGTGCGACGTTGGGTCTGCTTGCTGTGCTGGTTACGGGAAATACAATCCTTTATGCAAACATGTGGTCGATGTATAGTCGTGACAGTTATCAATATCTGCTGCAGAGTATTGCTTCGCAGATGACCGAACAGACGCAGACAATTTGTGTGGTTGGTAGAATTTCCGAACAGGTTGGATATAATCCGTATGGTACATTTGCTGTAGAACATGCACTGGAAAAACTGGGAGAGAATCCACAGGAATATCAAATTATTCAAACAGATAATGCTTATTATGTCTATGCACTGGAATCAGAGCAATTAGAGAAATTAACGCAGATGCTGACGCAGGAAGAATATGATGCTTTGATGTCGTATTATGAGTATGATGTAACGTATGCCCGTTATGTATTTGATCAAACAAGGCAAAATGACCAGAAGGAATTGGAATTTATCAGGGATTGTCTGCAGAAGGCAGAACTGTTGTATGTGCAGACAACGCAGGATTGTATTGTCATTGAAATGGATGGCTTTTTGCAGACCCATGTGTTTTGATACAGGATTATATATATAAAAAGGGGTCAATCACATATTTAGGAGCGTTTTCAAAAAGGGGCGTGTCTGTATTGAACAGACACGCCCCTTTTTTGGAGGGAGAATGTATATGAAAACGCATTTGCAAAATGCGCGTGACTTGACTTAGCCGCAAAAAATTTGATAGACTAACGCGGATACGCGTGCAAACCGTCGTATCCGGTACGCTTTATTCTTTTTTCCAAACGGTGCATTGCATGTGTGGGTGCATTCAAACGGAGAAAGAAGATATACAAATCAACTTTGCAAAAGAATGCGAAAAGGGTCACAGAAGATGCAGACAATTTTACTAATGTGTGTCGGAATTGCGATTGGAAGATGGATTTTTCCGAAAAAATGGAATAAAGCACTTTGCCATATACAAACGGTATTTACTGTTTTATTGATTTTTTGTATGGGATTATCACTTGGAAAAAACGATGGATTACTAAGTAATCTTCCATCAATTGGATTAGAAAGTCTTCTTTTTTGCTTATTTCCGATGGTGGCTTCTATGGGATTGGTTTATCTAATAACAAAAAAAGGTTCCAAGGAAATTAGAAGGGATCGGTAAGAATGGTAGTATTTGCTCTTGTAGCATTGATTGGCGGAGTATTATGCGGCTGCTTCATAGAACAAAATGCTTTTTTTACATGGTTAAGTGCAAATAGTGATATAATCTTAAACTTGTTAATGATAACAGTGGGTATCAGCATTGGTCAGCAACGGGGAATATTTCAAAAAATACGACAATATCATGTTAAATTGCTGCTTATTCCACTTGGTGTCATGATTGGTTCGATCGCGGGAGGGTGGCTTTGTGCAATTGTAACGCGATATCCGCTGGCCGAAGGCATGGCCATTGCAAGTTGCATGGGATGGTATAGTCTTGGTGGTGTGACGATCGAAGTGCTGTCGGGTGCAATGTATGGAAGCGTAGCCTTTTTAGGAAGCCTGATGCGTGAAATTTTGTCTTTTTTCTGCATTCCGCTTATTGCAAAGTATATGAATCCTGCCGCCTGTATTGCAGCGGCGGGCGCTACAAGTGAAGATACGACATTACCCATGATGATGAAATATACCGATGAGGAAAGTGTTGTATTGTCGGTTTTAAATGGGACGATTTGTTCGGTGTTTGTGCCTGTATTGATTTCGGTTATCTATAAGCTGTTTGGGTGAAAAAAGACCTGTACGAGTGGTGCAGGTCTTTTTGGTTTAAATTCAGAGAAAGGAAGGATGCAATGGTTTTTCATTGCGCTGCGGCAATCAGAGGAGGGGTCTTTGTGGATGACACAGGTCGCAATGCGTGAGAAAATACGGTATAATAGAGTGTACGATTGATACACCGAAAACGTGGGAAGGGAGAAGGCGCATATGCGATTGTGTCATTTGGAATTGACGGATTATCGTTGCTATGAGAAGGCGCAGCTTTCCTTTCCTGCGGGAATTACGGTTATTTCCGGCAGAAATGCACAAGGAAAAACAAATCTGCTGGAGAGTGTTTTTTTGTGTTGTGCTGGAAAAAGCCACCGTGGTGCAAAAGAAGAAGAAATGATTCGCATGGATACGCGGTTTTCTTTTGTGAAGGCACATTTTACACGCGGTGATGTGGCGCATGATATTGCAATTACGCTGCGGCGCGGCGGAAGAAAGCGCATTTTATTGGATGGAGCGGCAGTGCGGCGCACGGCTGATTTTGTCGGACAAATGCAGGCAGTTTTGTTTTCTCCGGAAAATATCATGCTGATTAAAGATGCGCCGGCAAGAAGACGCACGTATATGGATGTTGCGCTGTCGCAAGTGTATAAAAGTTATTTGCGGGCGCTGATGGATTACAATCGTGCGCTTTTGATGCGCAATACGCTCTTGAAAGACGGACAGCAAAATGCATCTTTTTTGGATATGCTTGACGTTTTTGATGAGCAGATTGCCAGCTGCGGTGCAGCCGTGATGCGTGCACGCCGACAGTTCTGCATGGAAGCAGCTCCGCTTGCGGCGGAGATTCAGCATCGTATTTCGGCCGGACAGGATGAACTGTCGATACGTTATGCACCCTGCGTTGCATGTGATCCGGGGCAGGAACGCGATGCGATTGTGGAAAGCTGCAAAAAGCAAAGAACCCGGGATATACAACGTCGTACAACCAGTATGGGGCCACATCGGGATGATATGGAACTTTGCATCAATGGAATGCAGGCGCGTTTATATGCTTCACAAGGCCAGCAGCGCACCGCAGCGTTATCCATCAAAATGGCAGAGCTCTTCTTTATGCGTACACATACGGGAAACCGACCGATTCTTTTATTGGATGATGTATTTGGTGAATTGGATGCCGCACGCCGTGCACAGCTTTTGACGGCGGTTGGTGATTGCCAGACCATTATAACGTGCACGAATATTGAAGCGCTGCCCCTTGATAAAACAAGAATTGATGCAATGTATGCCGTAGAAAACGCAGTGGTGAATCGACAGTAAGATGCTTTGCCAAAGCTGTGAAAACACCTTTGAAACATAGGCAAAAAATACAGAGGCACTCTGGGAAAACAGTCGGTTTTGTAGTATAATAAAAGAGTACTATAATATAGAAGAAAAAGGTAACGAAGGGGGCGTAGATATGCTGCATATTGGTGCGGATAAGATGATTCGCAAGCGTGATCTTCTCATGTTGATCGATTTGCAGCGTCCACTTTCTGCGCAAACACAGGCATTTTTGCAGGATGTGCGCCAGAAGGGGCATGCTGTGGATTGTGCACATGCAAAAAGTGTGGCAATTGTGACGTATGACGGCGTTGTATTTGCGTACTATTCCCCTATTTCGGCCGTAACGTTGTTCAAGCGGGGCGGCATGCCGTGCAGTTTTTTGGAGCAGGAAAGGTGAGTCGGTAGATTCTATGGAACATACGCATCAGTTTGAAGAACGTTTTGATTCAGCAAGCACGCAGGTTACGCAGGTTTATGACCAGTCTCAGATTCAGGTATTGGAAGGTCTTGAGGCTGTGCGTCGCCGCCCCGGGATGTATATTGGTTCTACCGATGTGCGAGGACTGCACCATCTGGTTTATGAAATCGTGGATAATTCCATTGATGAAGCCATGGCGGGCTATTGCAAAAATATTTTTGTGACGCTCAATGACGATGGTTCCGTTACCGTTCGCGACGATGGACGTGGAATTCCGACTGGAATCCATCCGAAAATGGGTATTTCCGCTGTTGAAGTGTGCCTGACGCAGCTGCATGCCGGCGGAAAATTTGATGGTGCCGGTTATAAGGTTTCAGGTGGTTTGCACGGTGTTGGATTGTCTGTGGTAAATGCACTTTCCAAACGCCTGGAAGTTGAGGTTTGTCAGGATGGCAAGCGGTTTTTTCAGCGGTATCATGTCGGTAAACCCGAAGCACCGCTTACGGTTATAGGAGAAAGCGATCATACGGGCACAATGGTAACGTTTTTACCGGATGGCGATGTATTTGAAACGCTGGAATTTGATTTCAATACGCTGAAATACCGTCTGAGAGAACTTGCGTTTTTGAATGCGGGGCTGCGGATTACCCTGCAGGATGCGCGAAGCGGCAGAGAGGATATGCGTGAATTCCACTATGAGGGCGGTATTGTATCGTTTGTGGAGTATTTAAACCGCAATAAGGAAGTGCTTCTGCCAAAACCCGTTCGCTTTCGTGGTGCAAAAGATGATGCAACCGTAGAGATTGCGCTGCAATACAGCGATACGTATACCGAGACAATTTTTACATTTGCCAATAACATTGCAACGCAGGAGGGCGGTACGCATCTTGAGGGATTTAAAACCGCATTGACGCGTACGCTGAATGACTATGCGCGGCGCAATAATCTGATTAAAGCAAACGATCCCACGCCTACGGGTGAAGATCTGCGTGAAGGTATGACATGCGTCATTTCTGTCAAGCTTGTTGAGCCGCAATTTGAAGGTCAGACGAAAACAAAACTTGGAAACAGCTACATCCGTACGCTTGTCAGCAACGTTGTTTCCGAGGAAATGGGTGCCTTTTTAGAGGAAAATCCATCAGCAGCCCGTACGATTATTGATAAATGCATCGGTGCTGCGCGTGCCAGAGAAGCAGCACGAAAGGCGCGTGAGGCAACGCGCAGAAAAACGGTGCTTGACTCTACTTCCCTGCCGGGCAAACTGGCCGATTGTTCAGAAAAGGATGCCTCGATATGTGAGTTGTTCATTGTCGAAGGCGATTCGGCAGGCGGCAGCGCAAAAAGCGGGCGTGACCGTCGTTTCCAGGCGATTTTGCCGCTGCGCGGTAAAATTCTGAATGTGGAAAAAACGCATGCGGATCGTGCGCTTGCCAATGCGGAAATTCGTGCAATGATTACGGCGCTTGGTGCGGGAATCAATAACGATTTTGATGAATCCAAGCTTCGGTATCATAAGATTATCTGCATGACGGATGCAGACGTCGATGGCAGCCATATCCGCATTTTGATGCTGACGTTCTTCTATCGCTATATGCGGCCGTTAATTGAAAAAGGCTATGTATATATTGCCCGTCCGCCGCTTTACAAGGTGACGCGCGGAAAAACGGAGAAGTATGTTTATTCGGATGAAGAGCTGGAGGAGCTTTTGTCGCAAATTGGACGCGAAGGTACGGATTTACAGCGTTATAAAGGTCTTGGTGAGATGAACGCCGAGCAGTTATGGGAAACGACGATGGATCCTGAGACGCGTACGATGATGCAGGTATCCATGCAGGATGCCGTTGAGGCAGACGAGATTTTTGATATGCTCATGGGCGAGCGCGTGGATCCGCGCCGCAAATTTATAGAGGAGAACGCAACACTTGTGACCGACCTTGATATTTAAAAATGAGGAGGACTGACAAATGCAACGTGTAAACAAAAGACAATCTACGGTATATCTCTGTTTTCTGCTTTGCCTTGTGTTGGCGCTGTGCGGCTGTGGTGCAAAGGGTACTGCCGGTACTGCCGACAGTGCCGTGGCGCAGTCCGTACCGCAGGAAAATGGCGCCTTAATGGTGACGGAAGAATCCACTGCTGCGGAAATGGACATGGGTTCTGCCGACAGTGCGGGAACGCTGCAGCAGGAACAGCCGCAAAAACTGATTCAGGATATTTATGCCAATGTCGTCTGTGAAAATCCGTCCAAAGCACTGGAGCAGGTTTTATCCGAGGCGCGCAGTATGGGCGGTTATCTTCTGTCGTCGCATGACAATTACGATGACGAGGATAACAGCGGCTATGCCAGCATTCAGATTCGCCTGCCTGTGGGACAGGATGCGCAATTCAAGGTTTTTCTGGAGCAGCTTGGCGATCTTTCCTCGTATAACAGCCAAAGCTACGATGTAACAAATGAGTACTACGACTTGCAGACGCGCATCCAACAGGGCAAAGAAGAGCTCACGCAGCTGAATGCATTGCTTGACGCCTGTACGAATGTGGAAGAAGTGCTGTCCGTGCGTGCGCAGATCAGTTCTGTGCAGGCAGATGTGGAATCAATGCAGGGACAGTTTAACCGTCTGAATGAACTGACCAGCTACGATACGATTTCCATTGATCTGGAACCGCAGCGCAATCTGATTCAAAGCGGTTCCGATGAACGCCTGATGACGGGGAATGAGTTTTGGACCGGTATGCAATATGCACTGCAGGATAGCGTTCGTACGCTGATTAACGGCGGCGGCAAACTGCTGATTGCCTTTGCCGGAATCCTGCTGCCGCTTGCAGCATTTGCGGTCGTTGTACTTGTGATTGTATGGATCTGCATTGGCGCTTCCCGTCGTTCCAAGAAGCGCCGTATGCGTAAAATGCAGCAGCAAATGCAGGCGCAGCAGCCCAAAACCGACGCGTAAACAGTGATGGAAAAGTAAAAAGATAAGACCATGCACGCAGCGCGTGTTCACACATGCTCTGCGTGCGTCCAATGTAAAGGAGCGATTCAATGGAAACCACACCGGGCGGCCGCATTATACCGGTCAACCTCGAACGCGAGATGAAGGAGTCGTTTATCGCATATGCGATGGCGGTCATTATCAATCGCGCCCTGCCCGACGTGCGCGATGGCATGAAACCTGTGCACAGGCGTATCCTGTTTTCCATGGGAGAATTGGGCGTAACGCCGGACAAGCCCTTTCGAAAGAGTGCGCGTATTGTCGGTGATGTGCTTGGTAAATACCATCCTCATGGCGATTTGTCTGTTTATGATGCAATGGTACGCATGGCGCAGGATTTTTCCATGCGTTATATGCTTGTAGAGGGGCATGGCAATTTTGGTTCCGTTGACGGTGACGGCGCAGCGGCGATGCGGTATACGGAAGCGCGTCTTTCCAAATTAGCGATGCAGATGTTGGCAGATATTGACAAAGATACCGTTGATTTCATGCCGAATTTTGATAATACGGCGATGCAGCCTACCGTATTGCCGTCGCGTTTTCCGAATCTGCTTGTCAACGGTGCGGGTGGTATTGCAGTTGGCATGGCGACGAATATTCCGCCGCATAACCTTGGCGAAGTGATCAATGGCGTTTTGGCGCTTGCGAAAAATCCGGATATTACAAATGATCAGCTGATGCAGATTATTCCCGGTCCGGATTTCCCAACGGGCGGTATCGTTATGGGAACGGCCGGTATTCGGGAGGCATACAACACGGGGCGCGGACGCATCATTGTGCGTGCGAAGACCGAGATTGAGACTTTTGGAAACAATCGCTCCCGTATCGTTGTGACGGAAATTCCCTATCAGGTTAACAAGGCACGTCTGGTAGAGAAGATTGCAGAACTTGTGCACGACAAGCGCGTGGAAGGGATTTCCGATCTGCGTGATGAATCGGATCGTTCCGGTATGCGGATTGTTATTGAGCTCAAGCAAAATGTCAATGCGCAGGTCGTGCTGAATCTGTTGTTTAAGCATACCCAATTACAGGATACTTTCGGCGCGATTATGATTGCGCTTGTCGATGGTGAACCGCGCGTGCTTGATTTAAAGAGCATGCTGTATCACTATCTGGAATATCAAAAGCAGATCATCGTACGCCGTACGAAGTATGAGCTTGAAAAGGCTGAAGCGCGTGCACATATCCTGGAAGGATTGATGATCGCGCTGGATTACATTGATCAGGTCGTTGCGCTGATTCGCGCTTCCAAGACGGCGGCAGAGGCAAAGGCCGGTTTGATGGAAAACTTCTCTTTGACAGAGCGTCAGGCACAGGCAATTCTGGATATGCGTCTGCAGCGTCTTGTCGGCATGGAACGGGAGCGTCTGCAGGCTGAATATGATGAGCTTTGTCAGCGCATTGCATATTATCGTGCCGTGCTTTCCGATGAACAGATGGTATTGGATATCATCTGCGAAGAAATTACCAAAATTCGTGACGCGTTTGCTGATGAACGCCGCACGCAGATTACGCCGTTGGATGATGAGATCGATTTTGAGGATCTGATTGAGGAAAAAGATGTTGTCGTAACACTGACGCATTTTGGCTATGTCAAGCGCTGTGCAAGCGATACATATCGTACGCAGAATCGCGGCGGACGCGGCGTAGCGGCATTATCCACGCGTGAAGAAGATTTTGTGGAGACGATTTTTACAACCTCCACGCATCAGGAGATCCTGTTCTTTACCAATCGCGGTAAGATGTTTACCCTCAAAGGATATCAGATTCCGGAGGCAGGGCGTACTGCGCGTGGTACTGCGATCGTCAATTTGCTTATGCTCGACGGTGATGAGAAGATCAGCGCCTGTTTCCCGCTTCCGCCAAAGCCGGAAGATGCACAGCATTGGACGCTGATGATGGTGACCCGCGGCGGACTTGTGAAAAAGACGCCAATTAGTGAATTCCGTAATATTCGAAAAGGCGGTATTCGCGCGGTAAATCTGCGCGAGGATGACGAATTGATCGGCGTTCAGCTGACGGATGGTTCCCATGAGGTGCTGCTTGTTACGCGCATGGGACAGTGTGTCCGCTTCCATGAAGATGACGTACGGCCAATGGGTAGAACGGCTACCGGCGTTCGCGCGGTAACGTTGGCGCCTGATGATGAGGTTGTATCCTTTGCCCGTGTCGAACAGGATGCAAGCGTATTGCTTGTATCGCAGCGTGGTTATGGAAAGCGAACGGCACCGGATGAATTTCCGGCGCATAGGCGCGGCGGAAAGGGCGTTCGCGCGATGAATGTCACGGACAAGACCGGTGAAATTGCAGGCATGTGTTTTATCCGGGATGAAGAGGACGTTATGCTGATTAACGATGATGGTACAATCATTCGTATGCCGGCACAACAGATTTCTTTGTACAGCCGAAGCGCACAGGGTGTGCGGTTAATGCGTCTTGCTGAGGATTCGCGTGTGGTTTCCATTGCCCCGGTACCTGCTGAACAGGAAGATGATTCGGATGCATCGGAAGATGCGCAGGATACCCAGGCATAACAAGTATGATACTGGTTTGTGGATGCGCGCATTGTATTAAAATACGCGCATCCATTGTTTTTTCAAATTGAAAAAATGCGTTTGAGAATATATACTATATGGTGTTCGGGCAACCGACTATGCATTGCGGGATGATGCTGCAAAGCGGATTGAAATTGCCGGCGCGGCGCAGCTTGCCCTGTTTGCGCACGAAGTAAATCAGGGAACCTCTTTTGCCGGATATACCGTCGTTCTGACACAGGATATTGATTTGTCCGGGCATCTTTGGTATCCGATCGGCGATGTGCGGGATACGGATTCCGTGGCAGCGCGTACGCAGTTTACGGTAAAAAGTTCCGATGTACAGGTACCCGCTACGGGTGATGCAGCAACATTCCTGCCTATGGTATGTGCGATGTTTGTCCTGACAGGGATTGGCGCAGCGGGCGTGTTTGTATCCCGTAAGAAAGCGCAATAAATCCGGGAACGCATGGATCAGGAAAAACCGACGTATCTTTTGATACGTCTGTTTTTTGATCGTTGTACGATATCTACTTGAAAAACAATGAACAGCGTCTATAATAGGACTATGAAATCAACTGGATCGTTCCAAGCAGATCGAATCCAATAGCGAGGATTTCAAATCAAATGGCTGGAGGTATGTATCATGTCCTATTCCCGAAAGATTTACAAAGTGATTACGGACTTTCTTGATGCAGATGATTGGAATTATACGTTTGATGCTGATAAGGAATTGATTCGTACAGGTGTTAAACTGAATAACAAGCTGCAAAATACCCGCCTTTTAATTGATCTGCGCGACGATAAATATCTGGTTTTTGCGACGATGAATCTGCGCGTTGAGGAATCGGCTCGCCAGGAAATGGCGAATCTGCTGACACGAATCAATTATCAACTGATTTTTGGATGCTTTGAGATGGATTTCTCAGATGGAGAGGTGCGTTTCCGTATGGCAGTTGATTGCGATGACTGCTTGCCTTCTCAGGCGGTTGTGAAGGATAGTATTATTATTCCTGCAATGATGATGGAAAAATACGGAGATGCGATTTTGATGGTGCTGATGGGCTTTTCCAATGCGGAAAATGCCATGCGCGGCATAGAGGGCAACTGATTATTCCATAAAAAGAAACGCGTCCGGTGTGTTTTGTACACCGGACGCGTTTGTGTTTAAAATCTTTCAAGACATAATGGTCCTTTACTGCGCGCAGCAGCCTGCATAAGTGTCTTGCGCAGTGGATGCACATCTTCGCATTCCATATAGATCTTGGAAGCATGTTCAAAGGCGGACTGCATATCGTCAAAGAAGAGGATGGGGGCCAGACCATGTGCGAGCAAATAGTGTGTGGCAAGTACAAGTGCACATGGAAGGTTTTCCGTCTGAAACGGTGCAATGCGGCAAAAAGTGCCTATGAGATAGGCCGTGTAAAACAGAGGATTGCCTGTACCAAAGCTGTTGCACTCATGGACAAAATCTGCTGTCAGCCAGGCGGCGTCTTCGGGTTTACATCCGTCGTTTTCATTGCATTTATAAGGGTTGTTTATCCATTGGGACTGTGCAAACAGCGACAGCGGATCGCTGTGTGCCAGCGCGCATACCGTGTGTACATTCTGTATCAGAGTCATGCGAAGCGGGAAACCGTTTCGCGCTTCGTATGCAGCAAGTGCCAGTGCCTTAACCGGTACGAAATTTGCACGGCGGCTTACGATCAAATAACGGCGTATGCAGGCCTCCAGACCATCTCGGCTACAGGCGGTGCGCCATGCGTCTTTATAGCTTGCGTAAGTCGTCATATGGTTGTTTCCTTTTTTTCATAACGTGCAAGAAAAGCGCGCAGACGGCGCAGATATTCCTCATGTTCAACCAGAAAACTTGCTCCGTGTCCGGCATTTGGCACGTATAAGACTTCTTTTTCTGCCGTACAGGCAGCATAATTGCGGCGTGTCATGTCGCAGGATACGAAACCGTCGCGTTCACCATGCGCAAAAAAAACAGGATAACAGTTATGCTGCAATGCACGTGTTGTATCCAGCGCCCACAGTCCGTAACCGGTAAAAATGCGTGCCAATAATGATGTGACAAGCAGCGCAGGCAGTGCGGGGATATGCAGACGCGCATGGATCATCTGTTTCATTTGTGAACGTGCGTCTGTAAAACCGCAGTCGGCAATGATGCCGCGCATACAATCGGGAAGCGGCAATTCACTTGTGCCCAAAACCGTTGCAGCGCCCATGGAAATGCCATCCAAGAACAGGTTTTTCGGATGCAATGTTTCGTCGATCAGATGACACCAGTCGCAGACATCGAAGCGATCTGCCGCCGCAAAGCCTAAGAATGCACCGCCGCTTTTGCCATGCCCGCGCAGATCGGGTACAACGACGTCCCAATGATCGTCATGCAGCGCTTCCATTGCGCAGCACATGTCATATGGTCCGCTTTCGGCACGAAAACCATGAATCATCAGTATAACGCCGCGGCTGTTTTCGCCGGCAGGAATGTGAACGGCATGCAGACGAATGCCATCACGCGCAGTTAAACAGAGTTGTTGCTGGGGAAGATTTGACGTATAGTCCCGTGCATGGGTCAGCTGTGGAGCATAGGTTTGGCGCAATTTGCGCACTTCGCTGCTTTGAAAGCGCGTCGCAATGGGGAACCGGCGCACATATGCAACCAGAAAGACAAAAATGCCAATGAGTATGTATGCTGCTGCAAGGAAGGCAAACACAATCCAGATAAATCGCATGATACCAATCGCCTCTGTTTTTTTGACATCATTCCGCTTTCTATGCTATCATGCCGGCCATGCTTTGGCAATGATTGGGATGATTTCCATGCGATGCGTTTACACAGTGATACCCCTGCAGGGTGAAGCAGGGGTATTATCGGTTATACGTTGGTGTTGGATGTGCTTGCAACTTTTTGTACAGAAGCGCTCGCCTGCAATGGATTTCGATTTTCCCATCGAAGCAGAAATGCGGAACTTACGATTACAGCGACGGAGCCTGCGTTGTGAACAAGCGCGCCCACGACGGGACCAAGCAATCCGGTGATGGCCAAAACGATTGCCAGGAAATTCAAAGCCATAGAAAAGATTAAATTCAGGTGAATGGTACGCATCATGCGCTTTGACAATGCCATAAGATGCGGCAGCTGATCGATTTCATCTTTAACCAGTGCGATATCGGCTGCATCAATGGCAATATCGCTGCCCACACCGCCCATGGCAATGCCGACATCGGCGCGTTTGAGTGCCGGCGCGTCGTTGATACCGTCACCGATCATACCGACGTGAAGACCGGATTGCTGCATGTCGGCGATATGCTGTAATTTTTCTTCCGGCAGGCAATTTGCATATATCTGATCGATGCCAAGCTTTGCGGCAATGGTTTCGGCGGTGTGTTGATGATCGCCGGTTAAAAGAACCGGTGTGACATGCAGGCGCTTCAGTGCGGCAATTGTGGAAACGCTTTGCGGGCGTATTGTATCGGAAAGAATAAGATATCCGGCCAAAACGTCATCCACGCGAATATAGATCACCGTGCCGTCGGTTTCGTCAATTGACGGTATGCTTTCATTTGGTTTTAATATCTTTGCATTGCCGGCTTGGATGAAATGTCCTTCAACCGTTGCATGTATCCCTATGCCGGGCGTCATATGAAAGTCTGCAGCCGGCGGCAGTGTGTCGGTATTGTCCTGCTGATAGCAGCGTACAATAGCCTTTCCCAGAGGATGTTCGGAAAGCTGTTCGGCAGCGGCGGCAAAGCGAAATACCGTTTGCTGTGAAAAAGCACCCATGTTTTGGATTGCCGTTACAGATGGCGTGCCATATGTTAGCGTACCTGTTTTATCAAAGGCGATATTGCTTATTTGGGCCAGTCGTTCCAGGGCATCGCCAACGCGCACGAGAAAGCCGTGCTTTGTTGCATTGCCGATTGCTGCCATAATCGCTGTCGGCGTAGCAAGAACAAGCGCACAGGGACAAAAGACAACCAGTATTGTGACGGCACGAATGATTTGACCGGAGAAAAACCATGTCAGTGCTGCGGCGGAAAGTGCAATGACCACAATCCAGGTTGCCCATCGATCTGCAATGCCGACAATTTTCGCTTTTCCTGCATCTGCTGATTGGACAAGCCGGATCATACGCTGAATGGAACTGTCCTGCCCAACTTTTGTTGCACGCATTTGAAATGCGCCAAACTGATTGACAGTGCCGCTGTATACCGTATCGCCGGCAGTTTTATCTACCGGCAATGATTCACCGGTCATAACAGCCTGATTTACGGTAGTTTGTCCCTGTACAATGATGCCATCAACGGGAATCGTTTCGCCCGGCAGCACTTGCAGGATATCGTCAACGTGTACCTGCTCGGCTTCAATGATAACGGCATCGTCGTTGCGCAATACGCGCGCAGTCTGCGGCGTCAGCCGAACAAGCCGTTCGATCCCTGCGCGTGCCCGTGCGACGGTCAGATCTTCCAACAATGCGCCAAGCTGCATGATAAACGCAACTTCTCCGGCAGCGAAATCTTCTCCGATTGCAACAGCGGCGATCAGTGCAAGGGATACCAGAACGTCGGCTTTGATATCAAACGCCGTAATAAGCCCGATGCATGCTTCGATGATAATTGGTATTCCGCATAGAAGGATAGCAATCCAAGCTGCGTCAAACGGAAGCGGGATGAGATCGAAAATGCTGATAACAAGTGCAGCACCGGAAAAAATAAGCAGCACAATATCTTTTTTGGTACCGCCCCATTCCAGCGCGCGTTCCAGTGCGTTTATAACTGCGTGCATACCATACCTCTTTGTTCGTCTGCATGATTGTATTATACCTATAGGGGGTATAAGTATAGTATGCACCCGGTGATGATTTTGTCAAGTATCACAATAAAAAAGCATGTGTGTGATTGGAATTTTGCGGTATCTACGCTGAACTCTACGTTTCGTGTGTGTAAATGCGGGAGCTTTTTTTGTATGCTGAAGGTGCAACAGGTGATACGGCAATTGCTGCAGTGTTTTACACAGGATGGATGAGAATGTTGTGGGGATTGCGGTAAAACAAAAAAGCAATCAAACGGGAGGAGACAGAATGGATCAGATCAAAATTGGAAGATTTATTGCACAAATGCGGCGAACACAGGACATGACACAAAGGCAACTTGCAGATATGCTATCCATCAGCGATAAGACTGTTTCAAAATGGGAATGCGGTAAGGGATTGCCGGAAGTGTCATTGATGTTGCCGCTTTGCAGTGCGCTGCACATTACGGTAAATGATCTTTTGACAGGTATGCAGGTCACACAGGCAGAGTATCAAAAAAAGGCGGAGGAAAACATGATGAATTTGATGCGGGAAAATGAAGAGAACAGAAAAAACATGGTATTATCCATCATTTGCGGCACGATCACGGTTGTTGCAGTTGTTTCGCTTGTGATGATTGCGTCGTTTATGCCGATACCGACATTGGCACGTATCGCGCTGCTGATTTTGGCCGCAGCGTCTGCTGTGGCAGGTATTGGTGCTGCGGCAGTGCTGGAAATACGTGCGGGATATTACCAATGTCCATACTGTAAGACGCTGTTTGTACCGACGATGCGGGCTTATGTCAAAGGATATCACACGTTCATACGCCGCAGATTGACCTGTCCGGCATGCGGAAAAACAGGTATGTGTGTGCATCGCATTGTCATAAAGTGACTGCATAAAAAAGATCCGCAGGGAAAAAACCAGGCGGAGTTCTTTCATAATATATCATTTTTAAGATGTATGGAATCGGGTCCGGTAATATACAAGAACAAGAACGAAAAATACTGCAAGGTCGAGCAAAAGTACAACTGCGATACTTGCTTTGATACCGACAGCAAATAGGATTGAAAATAATTCAAAAGAAAGAACAACAAAGCACAGATATGCGGCAGCAAGATCCATGGCATCGGATGCGTGGAAATGCCGTGCAAGCCATGCACCAAGAACCGGACGAAGGAATGCGATGATCGCAACACAGATTACCGGATAGGCAAAAATCACAAGTCTTGCGGCAAGGCGCACCGCCGCTTCACCGCTGTATTGGATGGGGATTTGTTCGGGCAGACAGGGATAAGCGGCCAATGCAATCAGCAAACTGATTCCTGTTAGCGTCCCTGCTACAGATATCGGTTTTGTATGACGACTCATTTTCCGTTCTCCTGGGTGTTTTTGTGCAGTATAATTTGTTTGCGTTATTGCTATTGCATGCCGACAAAGCGTTCCACGGCAGTTGTAAAACGTCGAATCGTTTCTTCCGCATCGCCGTTTTCAATTCCATCGCGGACACAGTGCTGGATATGACCCTCCAGTACAACCTGACCGACGCGATTGAGCGCAGCTTTTGCAGCATGTAATTGTATCAGAATATCTTCGCAGGGAATATCCTCATCAATCATACGATCGATGGCCTGCACCTGTCCGATGATTTTTTTCAGCCGGCGATGCAGGTTATCAGCGTCCATACATTGTTTCATGACAAAGCCTCCTACTTTCAGGGGTATCATGGGATGATTATAGGTCGTGATATGCGCCAATGTCAATGTACGTAAAAGCAGGACATATCCGGCGGTACGCAGATATTTTTCAATGAAATGCGAAGGTCATAAAAAAAGATGGGAACCTTTTTTCAAAGGTTCCCATCTTTGTGGTATCCGATTATTCAGCCATCCGCTTGTAGGAAGCAAGGCGCGCTTTGGCATCTGCCTCCGTCTGCTCAAAGAGCTGCTCGGCGATATCGGGGAAGGTACGGGTCAGAGAGTTGTAACGCACTTCACCCATCAGGAAGTCACGGAAGTTCTTCGTGGGCTCCTTGGAATCCAGCGTGAAGGGATTCTTGCCTTCGTCAGCCAGAGTGGGATTGAAGCGGTACAGCTGCCAGTAACCTGCGTCGACGGCCGCCTTGGCTTCTGCCTGGCTCTTGCCCATGCCTACGCCAATGCCGTGGTTGATGCAGGGCGCGTAAGCGATGATCAAAGAAGGACCATGATAGGCCTCGGCCTCACGCATTGCGCGCAGCAGCTGGTTCTTGTCAGCGCCCATGCAGACCTGTGCAACATAGACATAGCCATAGCTCATTGCCATCATGCCCAGATCCTTCTTGCGGGTGCGCTTACCGGCAGCCGCAAACTTGGCGACGGAGCCGGTGGGCGTAGCCTTGGAGGCCTGACCGCCGGTGTTGGAGTACACTTCGGTATCCATGACCAGAATGTTGACGTCCTCGCCCTGTGCAAGCACATGGTCGACGCCGCCGTAACCGATGTCGTAGGCCCAGCCGTCGCCGCCGAAGATCCAGATGGACTTCTTCACAAGCAGATCAGCCTGTGCAAGTACCTTGCGGCCAAGCGTGCAGGCATCGCAGGGGCAGCCTTCGATGACGGAAGCATTGAGCTCCTCGATCAGTTTGGCAGAAGCGGCCTTGGAGGCTTCGCCTTCGTCGCGAACCTTCAGCCACGCAGCGCAGGCAGCCTTCAGATCCGCGTCGCAGTAGTCGATTGCCATGAGAGCCTCAACATCTGCAACAAGCGCATTGCGGCGCGCTGCGGTTGCGACGTTCATGCCGTAACCGAACTCGGCGTTGTCTTCAAACAGGCTGTTTGCCCATGCAGGACCATGACCCTTGTCATCGACCGTGTAGGGGCAGGTAGGCGCGGAGCCGCCGTAGATGGAGGAGCAGCCGGTGGCGTTGGCAACGATCATGCGATCGCCGAACAGTTGGGAGACCAGCTTGACATAAGGCGTTTCGCCGCAGCCTGCGCATGCGCCGGAGAACTCAAAGTAGGGCTTGAGGAACTGGCTGTTCTTAACCGTGTTGGGTTCGAACGTCGCGCCGCTGTCGGGCAGAGCCTGTGCAAATGCGCGGTTTGCTTCCTCGGTATCGGCAACCTGTGCAAGAGAGGTCATCGTCAGAGCCTTGACCGGGCAGATGTCGGCGCAGTTGCCGCAGCCGGTGCAGTCAAGCGCAAAGACCTGCATGCGATACTGAAGGCCTGCAAACTCCTTGCCCAGCGCGTTCTTCGTCTCGAAAGACTCGGGTTTGCCGGCAAGATCCTCTTCCTTGGCAAGATACGGACGGATTGCAGCGTGCGGGCAGACCATCGCGCACTGGTTGCACTGGATGCACTTGGTTACATCCCAAACAGGAACCATTACAGCAATGCCGCGCTTTTCGTACTGCGTCGTTGCGGTGGGTACGAAACCATCCGGATTGGTTTTGAATGCGGAAACGGGCAGATCGTTGCCCTTCTGTGCGAGAATGGGTGCCACAACCTCGTCGAAATACGGGGTAGCGTCAACCTGCGGCGCGCTGGCGCCTTCGGTGGCGTCGGCCCATGCGGCGGGCACATCGATCTTGACAAGACCGGCGACGGCTTCGTCGATGGCGTCCCAGTTCATCTGGACGATCTTATCACCCTTGCGGCCGAAGGACTTCTTGGCTGCAGCCTTCATGTAGCCGTTGGCCTCCTCATAAGGAATGACCTGCGCAAGATAGAAGAAGGCGCTCTGCAGCACGGTACTGACGCGGTTTCCAAGGCCGACCTTGCCGGCAATGGCGATTGCGTCGATATTGTAGAAGTTCACGTGCTTCTTTGCAAGCGCGCGCTTCATGGAAGCGGGCAGCTCGGTTTCCATCTGCTCAAGCGTCCAGGGGGAGTTCAAAAGGAACGTACCGCCATCCTTGAGGTCGGAAACCATATCGTAACGCGTCACATAGGACGGATTATGGCATGCAATGAAGTTGGCCTGCTCGATGAAGTATGCGGACTGAATCGGCGTCTTGCCAAAGCGAAGATGCGAGATCGTCAGACCGCCGGACTTCTTGGAGTCATACTCAAAGTAGCCCTGTGCGAACATATCGGTGTGGTCGCCGATGATCTTGATGGAGTTCTTGTTGGCGCCGACGGTACCGTCAGAACCAAGGCCATAGAACTTGCAGGAAACCATGCCCTCAGGATCGGCGTCGATGTTTTCGCCAAGCGGCAGAGACTTGTTGGTCACATCGTCGACGATACCGACGGTGAAGTGATTGATGTTTGCACCGCCGAGGTTATCATAGACAGCCTTGACCATCGTGGGCGTGAAGGTCTTGGAACCAAGACCGTAGCGGCCGCCCAGCACGGTGATATCGCCGCGGCCGGTCTCGGCAAGCGCAGCGCATACATCTGCGTAAAGGGGCTCGCCGACGCTGCCGGGTTCCTTGGTGCGGTCAAGCACAGCCACGTACTTGGCGCTCTGCGGAATGGCGGCGGCGAAAGCCTTGATGTCGAAGGGACGATACAGGCGAACCTTGACAAGGCCGACCTTTTCGCCCTTGGAAACAAGATAGTTGATCGCTTCCTCGGTTACGTCGCAGGAAGAACCCATCGTTACGATGACCTTTTCCGCGTCCGGTGCACCGACATAATCAAACAGGTGATAGGTACGGCCCGTAAGAGCGGAGACCTTCTCCATGACCTTTTCCACGATGCCGGGAACGGCGTCGTAGTAGGGGTTGGAAGCTTCCTTGTTCTGGAAGAAGATATCGGGGTTTTGCGCCGTACCGGCCATATGCGGATGCTCGGGGTTGAGCGCGCGGGCGCGGAAAGCGTCAATCTTATCCCAGGGAACAAGACCCTTCATGTCTTCGTAGTCGATGACGTCGATCTTCTGCACTTCGTGAGAGGTGCGGAAACCGTCGAAGAAATGCAGGAACGGAACGCTGGATTCAAGCGCGGAAAGATGTGCGACAAGCGCAAGATCCATTGCTTCCTGAACGCTTGCGGAAGCAAGCATTGCAAAACCGGTCTGGCGGCAGGCCATGACGTCGGAATGATCACCGAAGATCGAAAGCGCGTGTCCGGCAAGTGCACGGGCGCTGACATGGAAGACGCTGGGCAGCAATTCGCCGGCAATCTTGTACATGTTGGGGATCATCAAAAGCAGACCCTGAGAAGCGGTAAAGGTGGTCGTCAGTGCGCCGGCGGCAAGAGAGCCGTGCACAGCGCCCGCGGCGCCCGCCTCGGACTGCATCTCGGAAATGCGCATCTTCTGACCGAAGAGATTTTTACGGCCCTGCGCAGCCCACTCGTCGCAGTTCTCAGCCATCGGAGAAGACGGCGTGATGGGGTAGATACAGGCAACATCGCTGAAGGCATATGCCACATGCGCGGCAGCGTAGTTGCCGTCTACGGTAAGTTTGGTAGACATACGTTTTCCTCCTTGTGTAGTTGGGTCTTCCGGCAAGCGGGCGAAGCCGTTGCTGCGGTAAGGCATGGAAAAGAACCGGCACGCCGTGATGAACCCGGAAAGCTTGTACCAGCTTCTATTATTATACCTGTTTATAAAGTTTGTTGCAACGATTTGCCTGCACAAATCGGGCAGGAAGCGATGCTTTTTTCTCCTGTGTGCGTATGGGAACGCGGCGTATGGGGCATGATAGAAACCGAGGTGAGGAAACGATGACTTTTAATCAAAAGGAAACCATGTTTTTAAATGAACTCAAAGGCCAGGAGCAGGTTTGTGCAGAAAAGTACGAGCGTTATGCCGCCGATGCCTGTGACCCGGCGCTGGGCACGTTGTTCTGGGATCTTGCCCAGAGCGAACGACATCATGAAAGCATTCTGACGCGTCTTTTGAACGGGCAGGATGTACCTGCTCCGCAGCAGAATCAGCAAAATGCATCGCAACAGAATCAGCAGCAGGACGCGGGGCAAAAACCGGCCTACAACAGCGTATCCGACGGCGAGGATAAATGCGCGGACGAGTATCTGTGCCGCGATGCGCTGGCAATGGAGAAGCATGTTTCCGGCGTATACGATACCGGAATTTTTGAATTTACACAGCAGAGTGTTCGTGATGCACTTGCCGATATCCAGAAGCAGGAACAGCAGCATGGCAAGCGCATTTATGACTACATGGCTGCAAACGGTATGTATAACTAAACGATATTGACGGGATTCCTCCAATCCGGTCATGGGTACACAGCGCCTGCGCGGCAGTGGGAAATGAATGTCCTCCTGCCGCGCGGCATGCTTTGTGTTTTATTTGAAAGCCGGATGAAAAACATGGGAATCCATGTGTACAGAAATAAAGCGACCCGTCTATGTGTGAAAGAGGCGCTATTGCAGTTACAGACGCAGCTGGATCATCCGGAGCATGCCGAACTTGTCGGAGATGGCCATTGCGCACTGCGTGGAAAGCTGCAGTCCCGTTTTGGGAATGCGCCGGTAATAGGGTTCGTCGGCCAGTACGCAGGCGGATTCATCCAATTTGGCAGTCAGCGCTGCGGCGCAATCGACATAAAAATACATCTGTGCCTGGGCATGCCCCATTTGCTTTAAGTATTTTCGGCGCAGCATGGTCATGCCGCGCCGGTTAACTGCGTCAAAGACCAGTTCAACGTTTCCGGTTTTTTGCAGCATGCGCAAAAGCGCAAGAATGCGTTCCTCCTGGAAATAGTAAAACAGGCCGCCCGCAGTAACCAGAAGCGGCGCTTTTGGTGCATCGGCGCGAATCCGCTTTATCCATTCCCCAGTAAAAGCGTTTCCTGCAATGCAATGTTCCCGCTGCGCCTGCGGCAGCAGGGAGCGCCGATAGGCGATGACATTCGGTAAATCTATGGCATACCAACGGGTGGTTTCGTTCTCATTGCGAAAATGAGCCGTTTCCAGTCCGCAGCCAAGCTGTGCGATGATGCCGTCGGGCCGACGCGTCAGAAAGTCTTTGATGTATCGATCCATATTAGCTGCCCGCGCGGCTGAAGCAAGCAGCGTATACTGGCTGTGCCTGCCCGATTCCAACACATCTTTCGGCAGCTTTTGTTTCAGCGCAAGCGCAGCCTCGTCATACAGAATATGCGGATACCGTTCACTTGCATAGATTCTGCCCAGCATGGGGATGAATAGCGTATCTTCGATAATGCCGAATTTCTGCATGCATTTACACCTCACAATTGTGCCGGATTGTACCTGTTGCTTTGACGCGTGTGCCGGCGGAGATAAAAGAAGGCGGATTTACAATTACCAATATACCAACATAATAGTTAGTTAAAACTAATATGTCAAGCCAATACAGATACATTATCGGGAAGAAAGATCGGCTGCTTTTGTGGGAAGAACGTATGGGAAAAGTCGGCGGTTTACGATAAAGCAGGCTGCCTGACGCCGGATAGACGCATGCGTTGGCGCGCCGTTGCAGCAGAAGGATAACAAACGGCGCGCCGCAAAGAAAAAATGCATAGCGCGCACAGGCAAAGGGGGGGACATGACGCTGTCATGCCCCCCTTTTTTTGCCCGAAAGGGTATAAAAGCGCCGTGTACCGAAATACAGCCGCTCTATACCGTCAAGCGTCTTCGGCAAGCGCGGTAAGCGCTTCGCCGCTGACGCGGTATGTCGTCCAATCGTCCATGGACTGCGCGCCGAGACTGCGGTAAAAGGCGATCGACGGTGCGTTCCAGTCCAGACACTGCCACTCGAACCGGCCGCAGCCCTCATCGCAGGCGATGCGCGCCAGACGGCGCATCAACGCGCGCCCGATGCCCTGTCCGCGATATGCAGGCAAGACGAACAGATCTTCAAGGTAAACACCTGCGCGTCCCATGAAGGTAGAGAAGTTGTAAAAAAACAGCGCAAAGCCGATTACCGTTTCTCCATCCAATGCAAAGAGAACCTGTGCGGATTTTCGGTCAAACAGCCATGTTTCAAGCGTCTGTTCGTCAGCCTGCACCTGATCGGCCAGTTTTTCATATTCGGCCAGCAGGCGGATGAAGTGCAAAATCGTGCCGCAATCCTGCCGCTGCGCCATGCGGAATTGTAGATGCATGGACATTCCTCCTGATCGTAGGTTGTATGGCGCTTATTGTAACATGAGATATGGATTTGCAGCAATGAATTGTCCGTTGCACCAGAACGATTTGAGATAGATTTCATCAAATAGTACTTGCAAAACACGAAGAACAGGCATATAATCGTTACTGTCACACGCTAAAGCGCGACAATGACACGAACAAATAAAAACAGTCTTTTGATAAAAGTTCGGAATATATCGAATGATTTGATAAAATATTCCGCTGCAAAAGATTAAATTACGGATTTTCATCCGAAACGAATCAGGAGGCAATTATGCGCGTATACAATTTTTCCCCTGGCCCATCGATGCTGCCGCTGCCTGTTCTGGAGCGTGCTGCCCGTGAAATGACCGACTATAACGGCACGGGTATG
>JAHZHV010000233.1 GCA_019420085.1 Christensenella sp. | reverse complement strand
AGGAGGTAGAAATCTTCTACCGCTTTATCGGCAAAATCGAATGACACATCTTGAAATACCCAACAATATCTTTAACTAAGGGAAAGCGGCGCCTGTGATCCCAGCACCGCAAACCGCATTGCGCTGGCAAATCTATTTAAAATTGCGCCGCAGGCGCTTCTGCGCGGCATCTGAATGCCGGCGCCGCCGCTTCCGTTTTTTTCCATCTTTTTTGCCAATCTTAAGCTTTCCGCAAGAACCGGCGCAAAGAAAACATGCTATAATAGGCAGACGCAGGCGGCGTATGCCGCCCGAACGTAAAAAAACAGCCGGTAAAAAACCGCGGGAGGTATGCAATATGAAAAAAACACTGGCAGTGCTGCTTTGTTTTATGATGGTTTTCGGTGCGCTTGTTCCCTGCGCGCTTGCGGCGCAGGTCAGCGCAGGCGACGCGCGCGTCGTCATCGGCGCCGACGTGACGCAGCAGCAGCGCACGCAGATTTATGAGTACTTCGGCGTAACGCCCGGGACGGTAACGGAATTAAGCGTCAATATCGACGAGGAACGTTCCCGCCTGCAGGGGCTCGTCTCCGCCGATAAAATCGGCAGCTACTCGCTTTCCTGCGTCTTTATCCGCGTGCGCAAGGAAGGCGAAGGCATCGACATTCAGACCAATAACATCGACTGGTGCACGGCCGACATGTACCGAAACGCGCTTCTGACGGCAGGCATCACCGATGCGGAGGTGCGCGTCAGCGCGCCGTTCTCCGTCTCCGGCACCGCCGCGCTGACGGGAATCTACAAGGCCTATGAGGACATCACGGGCACGACCATCAGCGAACAGGCCAAGGACGCAAGCACGCAGGAACTGGTCGTCACGGGTGATCTTGCGCAAATAATCGGCAGCGAGGACGCTACGGCGCTGATCAACGAACTGAAGCTGATCTTAAACGAGACAAAGGACATGAGCGATGAGGAAGTCCGGGCGGAAATCACCGACATCGCCTCCAAGATGGGATATACGCTCACCGACGAGGAAATCGCGCAGATTTTAAGCCTGATCCGTTCGCTGGAAAAGCTTGACGTCTCCCAGCTGCAGCAGACGATTCAAAACGCGCTG
>JAHZHV010000232.1 GCA_019420085.1 Christensenella sp. | reverse complement strand
AACAGGATTGGGCGTCGCATAATATTGAACATGAGCTTTCCGCAAAGTACGATATTGCACATGGCGCGGGCCTTGCCATTGTGTTCCCTGCGTGGATGACGTATTGCTACAAACATGACATCAAGCGTTTTGTCATGTATGCAAAAAACGTCTATGGCGTGCAGACGCAGGGCAAGAGCGACGAGGAAATTGCACTGGAAGGCATTGCATGCACAAAGGCGTTCTTTCAAAAGATCGGCATGCCGGTTTCGCTGCGCGAACTGAATGTTGAGATCAATGACGATATTCTTATGCAGATGGCGCAAAAAGTTGCGCGCAATCCGCATGGTAAAGTCGGAAACTTTGTACGGCTTTCGCCGGAAGATATTGTTAAGATTTACAAACTTGCGCTGGATTGACAGGTGCAAAATTAAGAAACGGGAGGAAGTCTTATGTGTATTTGCCCAAACTGTGGGAATTCATGCCCTGACGGCGCGGCATTCTGCAACGCCTGCGGCGCGTCCCTTGCCGGTGCCGCTGCACAGGCGCAGAACCAGCAGCCGCAGCAGAACGCTGCGTATACGCCGCCGCAGCAGACGGTCTACGTTGATCCAACGGATCATACGTCGGAATTTGATGCGTCGGATATTTCCAAAAATAAGATTCTTGCCATGGCGGCATATCTGCTTGGATGGGTTGGCGTAATTATCGCATTGCTTGGCGGCCACGATTCGCCCTACGCCGCATTCCATGCCAAAGAGGCGTTGAAAATTTCGCTTTTGAACACGCTGATCGGCATTTGCACGGCATTTTTGTTCTGGACGATTGTCGTGCCGATTGCAGGCGGCATCTGCATCGCGATTTTGTTTGTCGTCAAGATCATCTGCTTTTTCTCGGTCTGTTCTGGCAAGGCCAAGGAAGCTCCGATTATCAAGTCCCTTGCATTTTTAAAATAATGCGTTTGCTGCAGCATACGCAATGGTTCAAAGCTCATCGCGCCTGTGTGGTGCGATGGGCTTTTGCACTTGCGGCGCGTACCGGAAACGGGTATCATACTCAACAAGAGCAGTGCTGTTGACCGGCGGGAAACGTCCAGACGATGGAACCACCCGCCTGTGGATGAAGGGAAGGAAATAAAAATGCAGGCTTTCGACAATACCGGTTTAAAAAAGCACAGACGTGTGTTTTTACTTGTGCTTGACAGCGTCGGTGCAGGCGCGCTGCCGGATGCGGCGCGCTATGGGGACGAGGGGGCTTTTACGCTGCGATCCGTCTTTGAAACGGGAATTTTGCACTGCGAGACGCTGCGGCGGCTTGGCATCGGCGCAATCGATGGGCTATCTTTTTTGGGCGCCTGTGATGCGCCGCTTGCAGCGACGGCGCGTCTTGCGCCCCGTTCTGTGGGAAAAGACACAACCTGCGGCCACTGGGAAATTGCAGGCGTCGTATCGCAGGAGGCCATGCCCACATTTCCGGAAGGTTTTCCGCCGGCGGTGATTGATCCTTTCTGTGCGCAAATCGGACGAGGCATCCTGTGCAACAGGCCATATTCCGGCACACAGGTGATCCGCGACTACGGACAGGCGCATCTGCAAAGCGGAAAGCCGATTGTCTATACCTCGGCTGACAGCGTTTTTCAAATTGCCGCGCATGTGCGTGCAACGCCGCTTGAAACACTGTATGAATACTGCCGCATTGCACGAAATATCCTGCAGGGGGAATATGCGGTCGGACGCGTTATTGCGCGGCCGTTTGACGGCGTTGCACCGGATTTCTTTCGCACGCCGGATCGGAAGGATTTTTCCGCACCGCCGCCGAAAAAGACCATTGCCGACGCGTTGTGTCAAAGCGGATACGACGTCTTCGGTGTCGGCAAAATCGGCGACATCTTTGCAGGACGCGGTCTGACACAGAGCTTTGTGGTGCACGGAAATGATGCGTGCATGCAGCAGACCTTGGAACTTCAAAAACGCGACTTTTGCGGTCTGTGCTTTGTCAATCTGGTCGATTTTGATATGCTCTATGGGCATCGAAACGATGCGCGCGGCTATGCGCAGGCGCTTAATGCATTTGATGCATGGCTTGCAGATTTTCTGTCGGGCATGCGGCAGGACGATATTGTCATGATTACCGCGGATCACGGCTGCGATCCGGGCATGCTGCGTTCCACGGACCATACGCGCGAGTATGTGCCGCTTCTTTGCTGCGGCAAACATGTCAAACCGGTTCGTTTGGGAACACGCCTCGGGTTCTGCGATATCGGCGCGACGATCGCAGAGCTGTTTCATGTGCAGCTTGAGACGCCGGGCACATCGTTTGCCGGAGATATTTTCAACTTGGAAATGGAGACGGGCTATGACCAATGAACAGCTGGTTGCACAGGCGATGGATGCAATGCATCGGGCCTATGCGCCGTATTCGGGATTTTTTGTCGGCGCGGCGCTTTTGACACGCCGGGGGATGGTATATGCCGGATGCAACGTTGAAAATGCGGCGCTTTCTCCGGGCATCTGCGCGGAACGAAATGTCTTTTCCACTGCCGTGGCAGATGGCGCGCGGGATTTTGAAAAGATTGCCATCGTCGGCGGGGCGCGCGGCCGTATCAATGGATCGTGCGCACCCTGCGGTGTCTGCCGCCAGGTCATGCGGGAGTTCTGCGGCGACGATTTTGAAATCATCCTTTATGACGGGAAGGAAACCACGATTTATACATTGGGGCAGCTTCTTCCGCTCGGCTTCAGCGCAGACGCGCTTGGCGGCGGTAAGGCCTGAAACACGCAAGGAGGGCTGTTTTTCATGCGCATGTACGACCTGATTAAGTGCAAACGCGACGGCGGCGTGCTTGACAATGCACAGATCGCGCAGATGATTGCGGCGTATACGGCGGGACAGATTCCGGATTATCAGATG
>JAHZHV010000231.1 GCA_019420085.1 Christensenella sp. | reverse complement strand
TTCTTCCCCACATCCAGCCCGCACTTCCGTTTGACCTGGGAGATATACAGGCTGGACACCTTCAAACCGTACTTTTCCAGCACATAGGCTTTGATCTCATCATAGGTGGCTTTACTCTCCGCCGCTGTCAAATCCAGCTCGTCCAGATTCAACTCCACCTCGATATGCTGCTTAGCATTAAGTTTGGACAAAAGAACTACCGTTTCCACATGTTCCGTCATCGGGAAAAGATCGACAGGCTGTGCATATGCAACCTGATAACCGTTTTGGCACAAAATAGCCGCATCGCGCGCAAGTGTTGCAGGGTTACAGGAAACATACACAATACGCTTTGGCGCAATCCGACACACGGCATCCAGCAGCGGCTTTTCGCAACCACCGCGCGGCGGGTCAAGAATCGCGACATCCGCCCTCTGCCCCGCTTCTGCCATCTGCGGCAAAAGTTCCTCGGCACGGGCAGCATAAAAGCGCGCGTTCGACACGTGATTGCGCTGTGCATTTCTTCGTGCGTCTTCCACGGCGGGTTCCACAGACTCAATACCAATCAATTCCCGAACCCGATCGGCCATGGTGATGCCGATTGTACCCGTGCCGCAGTAAAGATCAAGCAGCGTCTCTTGCCCTGTGAGCTGCGCCGCCTCTGCGGCAAGCGCATAGAGCGTCTGCGTCTGGACGGTGTTTACCTGGAAAAAAGCCATGGGACTAATGGAAAACACCTTGCCGCAAAGCGATTCCTCCAAAAGCGGCGTACCCCAAAGCGTCCGGCAGGTCGTGCCCATGATCACATTGTCACGGCGCGTGTTGACGTTGAGCACTACGCCCAGCAAGCCATCCACCTGTGCACGCATCAACGCAACAAGCAATTCTTCCTGCGGCAGATGTGCTGCATTTGCGACAACTGTCACCACCAGCTGACCTGCCTGATTGCAGCGTGTCATAAGATGACGAACGAGCCCCTTTCCCCTGCGCTCATCATATGCGCCTACACCGCTTTGCTGCATATAATTTCGAAGCGCCGCACAGGCCTGCATCGCATTTTGCGTCTGTACGGGACAATCTGCAATATCAACGACTGCATGAGAATGCCGTTTATAAAACCCGATTGCCGGCCCTTCACATACGGGAAACTGCGCTTTATTGCGATATCGCAGGACAGAAGGCGCTCCAACGACAGGCCGCACCTGCACATCCGGCATACCGCCCAGACGCGCAAAGGCATCCTGCACACTCTGCCTCTTGTAGGCAAGCTGCGCTTCATACGTCATATGCCGCAGGCTGCACCCACCGCAGCGCGGATATGCCGGGCAATCCGGCGCACACCGATTCGGACTTTCCTGAAGGATCGCGCACAGCTTGGCAACGGCATAATTCTTCGCACATTTGATAACGTGCGCCTCCACTTCCTCACCCGGCAGCGCCCCCTGGACAAATACCGCCACATCCCGGCAGCGCCCTACGCCAAATCCCCGGCTGTCGAGCCCGTCGATATGCAGCACAATGCGTTCATTTTTTTGCAGCGGGAATTCTTCTCTTCGGCTCACGGCAATACTCCCCCGTAAAACTTTTGTCTTGATCAAAAAACGGGAGCAGCGCTGCGCTCCCGTTCCTTTGCGTTATGTAACGTCAATCACTCAAAACGCCAGATCATAGGCAAGCTGATACAATTTGCGATGC
>JAHZHV010000230.1 GCA_019420085.1 Christensenella sp. | reverse complement strand
CTCAACGTCCCATCCTTTCCGGTCATTCCCACGCGGTCAGCGCAGGATACCAATGCACAACTTCCCGCAGCGTCTGCCGCAGCGGCATTCCTTTCCCTGCAAGCACCGTCAGGCGATTTTGTGTATCGTGCTCGTTTTCAAAGGGATGCAGGCCGATCTGATCGGCCACGCAATCGACGAAAAAACATCCCTGCGCGGTTTTTACAATGCCCTTGACGCGCCAGGCCGCCTCGGCAAGCATGCGCAATATGTGCACAAGCTGCGCATGCGTGACCGCGTCATTGACAAACAGCGTCTGCTTCTGCAGGCAAAGATCCGGACTTTGCTGCACCCGCGCCTGTTCAATCGGACAGATCAGCGGCATCCATGCCGCGTCAAACGCACCGAACGACGTATGCCGCAGCGCCGCAGCAGGATTCTGCGAAAGAACCAGCCGGCGCGCCTGCGCCTGCTGTTGACCGGTGGAACAATCCGTTTTATTCAGCAGTACAAGGGAACTTACCGCAAGCTGTCTTCGGCATGCACGAGCCGTTTCAAACACGGCCGCAATGCGCGGCGTATCCACGATACAAACGCTTCCTGCATATGCAATCCCATCAAGCGCAGGATCTTCCAGCAGCGCACGAATCCCGCCGGGCTCTGCCAGACCGGACGCCTCCACCAGGACGACCTCGGCATTTTCCTGCGCGCAGCGCTGCAGGGCACGGCGAAATTCCTCCAATCGGCAGGCACAGAAAATGGATCCGTCGCAGATTTCAAATAACTGCCGGTCCACGCTGCGCAGCAATGTACCATCGACGCCGTTTGCGCCGAATTCATTGACAATCACCCGTACGCGCTGTTTTGCAAAACAGGCTGCAAATTGACGCAGGAACGTGGTCTTCCCTGCGCCAAGGAAACCCGTAATCAGGTAAAGATCCATCCCCACACCTTCTTATAATACGGCGCGGATTGCCGCATCCAGGCTTTTTGCATCCGGGATCAACGACGCAAATGCAAGTTTGCCGTTGATGTAGATACTGGGCAACGCTTTTACGCCCATCTTGCGGCAGCGCGCGATGTTCTCCCGTTTCGTATATTTATATTCCACCATGTCGATCGCATCGCCGAAGCGCGCTTTTGCAGCCTGCGCCGCGCCGAGCATATAGGTACATGCCGCGCACGTATCACTGTCAAGCGTAAAAACCTCTAAAAGCGGCCTCGTCAGCTTGTCATAATCGGGCAGCGACACGTCCTCGTCAAAGGTATCCGATACATAGCCGGCAATCATTTCCCGCACACTGTCCGTCTCCAGCACTGCCTGTGCTGCACCGATGGCATTTTCAACCGGCACCGCATACGGCATATCGCATCCCGGCGCAACGATAAAATTGCGATATTCATCCAGGTGCGAAAGCATCTCCACGACATATTTCATATTGTCCTGCTGCGTACCATGCAGCATCACGGACGTCAGCGGAATATTGCCGCCGATGGCAATGTTATAACGATCCGTCACCTGTTTTGCCGCAAAAATGTCGACGTTTTCATCCACGCAGATACAATCCGGCGCCGTGCGGCACATGACCTCTATGTTGCGCGTCGCATCGCCGCAGACAAAAAACGCCGACAGCGCGCCTTTTTGCCGCAGGAAGGCAAACAGCTTTTCATAGGGCTTTGCCAGAAACTGTGAAAAATGTGCAGCGGAAATCTGCGACACCAGCGGATCAACCGCGGCAATGACGTCCATTCCCGCATCCAGATAGTATTCGCTCATACGCATTGCACAGTCGCAGCAGTAATCCACAAGCGCACAGACATAGTCCTCATCGTCGTACATGTCCATGAAAAGGTCGTTGCCGCGAAGATGCGAAGCAAGCGTAAAGGGGCCGCACAAAAGGCCCAAAAGCGCGGTATTTTCACCAACTTCGGCCTTCATGCGCCGCATCGCGCCAAGGACAACGGGCAATCTTCCCTGCTGTGGAGTGGGAAGCGTACAGCGGCACGGCACCGTCATCGTATCGGCAAGCGGATGCGATGCCACACTCGGCGGGCTTTCTTTGCTCCAGCGAAGTTGACAGCCCAGGATTTCCGCTTCCAGCTGCAGGTCAAACACAACCGGCTGTCCATCCGGTTTGTACAGGCGGTTTACCTGCATCAGCGATTCCACAAGCGCGTCCTCGTCCTGCAAAATGCGCGTCGCATCCGTCCCCGTCAACGCGCCGGCATGCACGCCTGCAAACGGAATCCACGGCGCCCGCGGCGTTTTTTCATGCCGCAGTGCGGCAAACAGCAATTGTTTCGGCGTCATAGCATCCATATTACAGCGCTCCTTCATGCGCCTTGACAGATCTGTACCGCCGCCTCGGCCGCCGTTGCAGCATCCGGCGTGTAGCAATCCGCGCCGATCTGCGCGCAGAACGTCTGGGTAATGGGCGCACCGCCGATCATAATCTTTACCTTATCGCGAATACCGGCTTCCTCTGCCTTTTTCACAACGTCCTGCATTACGCCCATCGTCGTAGTCAAAAGCGCCGAGCAGCAGATAATGGAACAATTCTGTTCAATCGCCGTGTGTACATACGTCTCCGGTGCAACGTCCGTACCAAGGTCAATGACCTCAAGTCCTTTGCCTTCCATCATCATTTTGACAAGATTTTTACCGATATCGTGCAGATCGCCCTGTACCGTACCGATGCAGACCTTTCCCGCAGCCTTGACGCCTTCGGCAACCAACAGCGGCTTTAAAAGCGCCACGCCCATGTTCATCGCACGCGCCGCAACCAGCACTTCCGGCACAAAAACCTCGTTGTTTTTAAATTTCTCACCGATTACATTCATACCGCTGAGCAGACCTTCATTCAAAATCTGTTCCACGGGAATCTTCTCGTCAATAGCCTGCTGTACAAGCGTCTTGACGATCTTGGCTTTGCCCCGCTGAAGGTTCTCGCTGATCTGGTTCAAAATACACATATTGACTCCACTCCCATATTCCATTGTTTTTTGTGTCCGCATCGCCACCGATCGCTGTCCACGCAACACATATCGATGATGCAAGCGTATCACACAATATCCCGAAAAGCTTGTATTCGTTTGCGCATTTTGGTATTATTTTGTTCAAATCAAAACATTTCCAAATGCAAGGATAGGAGAAAAACGGCATGGAACACGATGCCTTTGACCTGACGCTCGCCACAGAATGTGCCGCCGCCTTTTGTGAAGCGACCGGTCTTGGCTGCATGGTCAGCAATGGGCGTGGCAAGGTATTTGCCCAGGCAGGCTACAGCTGCGCCTGCTGCGGGCTCTGCGCCATCGCAGGCGTCCCGAAATCGCAATGTCTTCGCGCACAGAATTACAGCGCGCACGAGGCCGAACGCTTCGGCGGCAAGTACATCTACTGCTGCCCGATGGGGCTGACCTGTTTTGTAAGTCCCATTTTTGACGATCTGCAAAGCGCGGTGCGCATTACAGCCGGTCCTTTTTTGATGGTGGAACGGGACGACTACATCGACTGCGAGCTAAACGCGGTTTCACCGCCGCTGCGCACGCGCATGCTTCAGGAGCTTGCGCGCATCCCCGTCGTGCTTGCGCCGCGCGTCAACCGCATGGCAACGCTTCTTTTTATGGCCGTTGGATTTATGAACAAAGTCTCCGTTTCCAACCGGCTGCTGCAAACCCAGTCCTGCGATGCCGTTCAGCGGCAGGTCAGCGATTATATCCGGCAGCTGAAACAGGAAGATGTGCCCGTATCCTATCCCTTTTCGACCGAAAAAGCGTTTCTGCGCAGCCTGCAGCGTGGCGAAAAACACGAGGCGCAACAACTTTTAAACGAGCTTCTTGGCCATATTCTGTTTGCCTATGGGAAAGATCTGATCCGGATTCAGTCGCGCGCGCTTGAGCTTATGACCTTGGCCGGCCGCGCGGCAATCGATGGCGGCGCCGACGCAACAACAACACTGGCATTTTGCCATGAAACCCGCCGCCGCATGGAAGAGGCGCACAGCGCCGAAGAAATCTGTGCCATCGTCAACGCTGCCATGGATCACATAAGCGACGACGTCTGCCGCTATGCGGATATGCGTCATACGCACGCAGTACATCTGTGTATCCAATATATCGAATCCCATTGCGAAGAAAAAATCACGCTGGAACAGCTTGCCCGGATGACGCATCTTTCCACCGCCTACTTAAGCCGCATGTTCAAACAGTCTGCCGGCACGACACTTCGCACATATCTAAACGGCGTGCGCATTGCAAGGGCGCGGCGCCTTCTTGCACAGGAATCCATGCGCGTCATTGATGTGGCAAACGCGGTCGGCTTTGACGACCAGAGTTATTTTACAAAGGTCTTTCGCCGCGTTACCGGCATGACGCCGCTTGCGTATCGCGCACAGATTGCAAAACAGAAAAACATTTTTTCCTGAATGAGAAAAGCGCGGATAAAGCTTTGCTTTATCCGCGCTTTTTTGTTGCGCTACACAATACCGTATTTTTGTGCCCAATACCCCTTCAGATCTGTGCTGATACGCACCAGGTCGCGCGCCATGGCGCTATGCGGCGCACGCATCAGCTGCTGCGCCGGCGCGTCCTCCACAATGCGTCCGCTGTCCATAACAAGGATGCGGTCGCAGATCTGCGCGGCAAGCGCCACGTCGTGCGTTACCATCAAAAATGCGGTTTGATGCGTATCGGCAACGCGGCGGATCACTTTGGCAACGCTTTGTTTGACCTGTGCGTCAAGCATACTCGTCGGCTCATCCAAAAGCAGCACTCGCGGCGGCACAATCAGCGCCCGCGCAATCGCCACGCGCTGACGTTCCCCGCCGCTTAACTGGGCCGGCATCCGCGCGGCATACCGATCATACGGCAAATGGACAAAGTCCATCATCTGCTCCACGCGCTGCGCCTTCTGCTTCGGCGACAAATGTGTTTTGGTAAACACAAGCGGCTCGCCGATGATCCGCGCCACGTTCCACGCCGGACACAGGCTCGCATAGGGATCCTGCGCAACGAAACCAAGCGGCGCATGCGTATGCACCGTTCCCTGATCCGGCCGGACCAGCCCGGCAAGCACATGCAAAAGCGTCGTCTTCCCGCAGCCGCTGGGTCCCAAAACCGCAACGGATTGTCCCGCATGCAGCGTAAAGGATACCTGATCCAGCGCCCGAATTGCAACGCAGCCCTGATGAGTGCGCCGAAGAAACGTCTTACTTATATTCTGTACGCTGACACAGCTCATGGCAAATTCACCTGCGCGTCGGCAAAGACGCGTCCAAGCGCCGCATCGTGACTGATAAACAAAATCGACATTTGATGTTTCCTTTGAATTTGTAAAATGGTACCCAGTACATCCGCCTGTACCTTGCTGTCCAATCCGGTTGTCGCCTCATCCAGAATCAGCAGCCGCGGCGTATATACCAGCGCCAGTGCAATCGCGGCGCGCTGTTTCATGCCGCCGCTTAATTCATGCGCATAGCAGCCCAGCACATCGCGCTCCAGCTGTACGGCACAAAGCAATTCTTCCTTTCGCCGCTGCATCTGTTCACGCTTCATATGCCGGTCCTGCAGACGCAGCATTTCATCCAGGCACTGTCCAATCGTATCGACGGGATTAAAGCTGTTCATCGAGCTTTGCGGTACCAGCGCAATTTCCCGCCAGCGAACGGAGGCGTATTCCTGCGCAGACATGGTAAGAAGATCCCGTCCGTCATACAGCAGCTGGCCCTGCGCCTTTGCACCGATTCGGTCAAGCATGCCCATAATCGCCGCCGTAACCGTCGTCTTTCCCGCACCGGAGCGCCCCGCAAGGCACAGCACCTGCCCGCGCTGCAGTTCAAAAGAAAAATCACGCACGACAGGTTCCGGATTGCCCGCATAGTGAATCGTCAGCCGTCGCGCACAAAGAAGCACATCGCTCATGCCTGCATCGCCTCCCTGTTTTCCTGCTCCATTGCGCATGCAAGCAGCATCAGCGCAAGACTGACTGCGCAGATGCACAGGCCGGGCGGCACGATCCACCAGACCCATGCGCCGGTTAAAAGCGCATTTTTGGCCTGCGCATAGTAGATCATGGACCCCCAGCTTTTGGCAAGCGGGTTGCCAAGGCCGAGAAAGCTCATCGTCGATTCCGCCAGAATGCCGGACTTCACGCGCGTCACGGCGCGATATCCCAAAAGCGGCAGCAGCTGGCGCAGCACATGCCGCGTCAAAAGATACGCATCGCCGGCGCCCATAGCGCGGGCAACCCGGATATATCCGCTGTTTTTCAGGCGCATGGTGCTGCCGCGCAGCACGCGCGCGGTGCCCGTCCAGGATAAAAGGCCCAAAATGGCGGACATGCTCCACACCCCGCCGCCCGCAAAGGCAGACAGGACAATCACGGCGGGCAGAAACGGAATGGTCATAAAAAATGTTGTGACTTTGGAAAGCCACCGATCGACCGCACCGCCGTACCAGCCGCTTAAAAGGCCCACCGTCGTACCGACGGCAAGCGAAATGGCTGCCGATAATACGCCGACGGCAAGCGAAATGCGCGTACCGTATACAAGTTCACCGAAAATATCCTGTCCGACGTCGTTTGTCCCAAGCAAATGCGCCCGTCCCGGCTTTTCAAAGGACCGACCCGTCTGTTCGTAGGGATCGTACGGTGCAAGAAGCGGCGCAAACAGCGCGACGGCAAGCATCAGAGCAAGAATTATCCCTCCCGTTATTTTGAAAACGCCGTTACGCATGTTCATCCTCCCCGCCCATCGATGGATCAATTTTCCGGTAACAGACGTCTGCCGCAAACAGCGCCGCAACGGTCAAAACGGATGAGATTAAAAACGTATACTGGATCAGCGGATAGTCGCGCGCAGCAACCGCATCGCGCATCAGCACGCCAAGTCCGGGATAGGAAAAAACGGTCTCCACCAGAACCGAACCGCTGAGCAGATATCCGATATCCATCATCAACATGGTAAAAACGCCGACCAGTCCGTTGCGCAGGATGTAATGCGTCCGCACCCGCCCGCGCGGCACGCCCCGCGTGCATGCCATATGGACATAGTTTTGCGTCTGTGTTTGCAGAACGCCAAAGCGCGCCGTGGAAAAATACGGCATTAAAGAGGTCAGAACAAGCGCCGCAACCGGCAGCACCATATGATACACCACATCCGCAACACGCGCCCAGCCGGTCGCGCCGCTCCACATATCATACGCCCCGTAAGCAGGGAACCAGCCGAGTTTTGCGCTGAATACCGCAAGCAGCAATACGGCAATCCAGAACGTGGGAATCGCGTCACATACCGCTGTAAACAGCGCCGTACCGATTCCACGCCGTTTGGCGCCGCGCCGCGCCGACCACGCCCCCAAAAGGCAGCCAAAAAAGGCGGAGAGCACCATCGTCACCCCGGACAGCAGCAGCGTCCACCCTGCCGCCGGAAACAACAGCTGCGCAATCGGCAGACGTTTGGAGTAGGAAACGCCCCAGTTACCGGTAAAAAGATCGCGCAGATAGAACAGAAACTGCACAAAAAGCGGTTCCGTCAGATGATAAGCCTGCAAAATGCCCATCTTCTGTTCCGCCGTCATGCTTCCTGCGTCCTCCCCGATCAGCGTGCGCACGGGCGATCCGGGCAACATGCGCGGAATCAGGAAGTTCATCACGACCACAACGGCAAGGATCAGAAGATAATGAATCGCGCGATTGCGCAGCGTCGCCTGCCTCATAGATCGATCTTACTCCGTTTCCAGATTCAAAAAACTGTAGACATTGACAACATTTGCACCCTTTCCGGCACAAAATCCATCGTACTGCGCCGTATTGCACACCTGAAGCGCGTCGGCATAGCCAAAACAGATCAGTCCCGGATCCGATGCCGCTTCATGCTGGATATCCGCAAGCGCCGCATACAGCGTCTCCTGCGTCGTCGCCGTCAAGAACTGCTGCGTCACAATGGCATCCACCGCATCGTTTTTGTATCCGCATACGTTATAGGTGCCGATGTCATAATCGCTGGCAAACAGGTATACCAGAAATGCCGGGTCCATGCTCGACCCCCAGCCCCACATGGCAAGGTCGTAATCACGTCCCTGGGACACCTCGAAATCCGGCCAGACATAGGCGTCAACCGTATCCATTTCCATGACGGAGACCTTGATTTCAATGCCCACGTCCGCAAGCTGTCCCGCAATCAGCTCCGCCGCACGAATCCGTGCGGTATTGCCCGAATACACGAGCAGTTCAAAGCTGCACCGCGTCCCATCCGGCGCAAGACGCACGCCGTCCGTATCCCGCGCGTCATATCCTGCCGCATCCAGCATCTGATCCGCCCTGTCTGGGTCAAACACATACGAAAGGCCCTCCACGGCATACGGCATGTCCGGCCGCACAATGCCGCGCGTGCCGACGGTTGCATAAGTCCCGTAGAGCGTTTGCATGATGCCCGAAACGTCAATGGCGTACGTCAATGCGTCGCGCACGGCGGTATCGCACAGGATCGGCGCGTCGTTGTTGATATTCAGCATCATCGGCGCATAACCGGCGTTGGCAAATACCGACAAATCCTGTGCTTTGTCAAACGTCTCCAGCATTTCCGCACCGATGCTGCTTGTCGCCGCCGCAATCTGTCCGGACAAAAGCGCCGTCTGCACGGCCGTGGCGTCGCGCATGATCGGCATGTTAATCGTATCGACCATCACATCGCCCTTAAAATAATTGTCCACCGCCTCCAGCACATAGTACTGCCCCGTGCTGTATTCCTTCAGGCGGTACATGCCGCTGCCCATCGTCTCGTGCAAAGAGGTTGCATCCTGCACATTCTCATACTGCGCTTTGGAAATGATGCGCATGGAGGCAAGCCCGCTGCGCAGGAAATTAACGTCCGGGTTTTTCAGCACAAACGTTACCGTCTTTTCGTCCACCGCCTCGACGCGTGCGATCTGTTCGCAGATTCTGCGCTGCGAGGAGACGTTCTGCGTCGCCGGATAGGTAAAGGAAAAGACGACGTCCTGCGCCGTCACCGGCGTACCGTCATGAAAAAACTGCCCGTCCAGCAGCGTTACGGTGTAGGTCGTGCCGGTATCGTCCACTTCGTAATCATCCTGCACCATCCACGGCACGACATTGTTTTCAAGATCCGTTATAAAAAGCGTATCGTAAATCAGCCGGTTGACAACCGTTCCCGTCGCACTGACGTAGGTAAACGGCGTCAGGCTGTTCTCGTCATTCGTAATGGCAATCGTCAGCGTCTTTCCCTGCGCCGTCTCCTCTTTTTGCGCACAGCCCGCGCCAAGGAGCATCAAAACAGTCAGACAAACTGCCGCGCAAACTTTCCAACGGTTTCTTTTCATTGCAGTGTGTTTCCTTTCCGCGCCGTATTGGTTTCAGCGCATCAGCATGTCCAGCACAAAGTCACCCTCGCGCCGATACGGTTCCGCATACACCGCGCGGCAGTGCCCCGTCGCGTAAGGATAGCGGTAAAATGCCTCGTCCATCGCGCGCTTGCGCGCCGTTCCGCGGCTGAGCGCATCGGGCAGCGCATCCCAATCCGGCACAAGCAGCCGCGCACCGGCTGCATCCTGCGGCGCACAATCGCCGAAGTGAACCAGCTGCGCATGCAGTGCATCCATTGCCGCGCACTTGCTTTCCCAGACGTCAGAGATGTCCACGACGCAGTTGGGGGCGCTGGGCGTCATGTAGTACAGCGTCGCATGCGGCATCGGCCGCGGCATTGGTGCTTCCTCCAGCGCATAGGCGCGCGTGGAAAGCGCAATCGCTTCCAGCACCATCGTCATAAACGGACGCCTGCCCGGGTCAAGATCGCTGATGGAATGCTGCGTATCCTGTGTGATGATGATATCCGGACAAAAATTTCGGATACAGCGAATCAATTCCAGCTTTTCTTCGTAAGAAGCCGTCACGCATCCTGCGTCCATATGCAAAAATTCCACCGACGTATGCAGAATCTGCGCCGAACGGCGCAAGTCCTGCTGCATTGCCTCCCCGGCAAATGCGATCACCGCATGTGAAACGCCGCCGGCAAGCGCATTTTTTAACAGCGCGCCGCCGCACTCGACAACCTCCATGCTGTACGCGCCCAAAAGAAGCATTCGAAGACCTTCCATCAGATAACCATATCCTCCCGTTCGCATTTTTTTTCGCAAAAAAAGTGCCACAAAAGCAACCGGTTCCTGCTCCCTGATACAAAAACCGTCTGCCTTCGTGGCAAGTACTCTTTCGCATGTCTGTCGTATAATTTGGCATGCCGCCTGTCAAAACGTCATACCGCACGTGCAGATTTTTCAAAATCCGCCAAAAAGATTCCTTCTTGAAATCCCTCTGCTTTTCAGTATATCGATCGGCAGCGGGCTTGTCAACCATTGCACCGCCTCCCATGCGCGCTGCTTTCGTTAGAATAAAACCATTGCGCCAATACAGCTGATGCCGCCAAAGGATTTGCGCCGCGTCGGCACGATTCGTCCATAATACAGGCCGTCGACAATTTACGTTCCAATTTACATAATTATATTATAATAATTGCTTTTTCCATTGTTTTTTGTTAGGATAATATTATCCCGTTCGTACGGGTTGTCAATCGATCAAATGAAAGAGAGGTTTGACACATGATTAAAGATGATAATTCGCAAAAATCGCCCAAAAAGCCACTGATTTATTATTATGTCATCGTGCTGCTTGTGATGATGCTGCTCAATGCACTGTTATTTCCGTCACTCATGCAGCGCCGCGTCACAGAAGTCACCTATGATACATTTCTCTCCATGGTAGACGACGGTACCGTCACGGAAGTTGCCTACGAGGAGGATCAGGAGCTTATCGTCTTTGCCGCCAAAAACGAGGATGGCAAGGAATACCTGTATAAAACAGGACTTTTCCCCGACGACGGGTTGCGGCAGCGCCTGGAAGATGCCGGCGTAAAATTCTCGGCAACGATTCCGACGCAAAATTCTCCGCTTTTGAATTTCATTATGACATGGGTGTTCCCGCTGCTGCTGTTTATCGTGGCCGGACAGCTTCTGTCCCGCTTCCTTGCCAAGCGCATGGGCGGTGGCAACGCCATGAGTTTCGGCAAGTCCAACGCCAAGATCTATGCAGAAACCGAAACCGGCAAAACGTTTGCCGACGTCGCCGGACAGGACGAAGCAAAAGAAGCATTGCATGAAATTGTGGATTTCCTTCACAATCCCAAAAAGTACGCCGACATCGGCGCGAAGCTGCCCAAGGGCGCGCTGCTTGTTGGCCCTCCCGGCACGGGTAAAACGCTGCTTGCACGCGCCGTCGCGGGGGAAGCGCACGTACCGTTTTTCTCCATTTCCGGTTCTGAATTTGTCGAAATGTTCGTGGGCATGGGCGCTGCAAAGGTACGCGACCTGTTCCGCCAGGCCAATGAAAAGGCGCCCTGTATCGTCTTTATCGACG
>JAHZHV010000023.1:6530-6825 GCA_019420085.1 Christensenella sp. | reverse complement strand
TTCATTCGCCGGATTTCATCTTTTATGCTAAAATACTGTTATTTTCATATTCACCTGCACCGAAAAAAGGAGGCGCCCTTCGCGGCACAAGACATCTTATGAAAAAAAACTCCGCTGCTTTCTCCCGTGCGACACATCCACGGTCACATAAGCCGCATCCCCTGCCCCTATGGCTCCCATATCTGATTTTGGCACTGGTTCTGGTATGTGCCATTGCAGCCGTCATGTTTGCACTGCGCGGCTGTAACCAACAAACCGACACAGCCGCTTTGCAGCCGCATTCCGATATACGCGG
>JAHZHV010000023.1:0-6520 GCA_019420085.1 Christensenella sp. | reverse complement strand
TGAGGATCTGCATGAAGTATCCATCTACGACGTCAATGTCGAGCAAAAAGGACAGGATGTCGTAATTTCCATGCAATTTCAGTACAACAACACCACTTCGCAGGACGACGTGCGAATAACCAGTCTTGTTCCGCGTTTCTCCCTGGAGATCCTGCCGCAGCCGTACCGGCTGGCAATTGCATTGGAAAGCGTCACGGAATGGACATTTACCGGAAAAACGTCCTGGCTGGACTACGATCTGATTCAGGGCGCATTTGTCGCGCCGCCAACCTATGAAAGCGCAGACAATCCAACGGTGATTTTCCACCTGGCAGGCGACGTGGCCTATCAGGTAAAAGAAAATGACGGTACATTGGAAATTCGTCTGCGGCCGCTTGATACGCAGCTTGATACGTATCATTACGTCCTGGTCAACGGCATCAGCGAATACGCTTCCTATGCGCCCGTGCGCGAATGCGGCCTTACCCCCACGCTGTGTTCGGACAGCGTCCATACGCTGTTAATCAGCCAGGGCTTTGAAACCAAACAGGAGGCAGAATCCTTTGCCGCGCAAATTGATCCCGTCATACAAACCTATATGCCGGGTAAAACGGCGCTTATCCAGCAACTGGCACCGGATGCGCTGCCAACCTTCGCGCAGGATCTGGAAGCAGAAGAGATTGCCGCCATGCCGATTCTATATCGCAACGGCCAACCGGAAAGCGCACAGGTACTTCTGACAAACGCCAGCGTTCTTTGTTCCAGCCCTGAGGCAGACGTCCTGCTGTGCTACAGTCCGCAATATACGCTGGATTCACAGACCGGTGAAACCGTATACGCGGAAACGCTGTATCTGTACGACAAGAATCAGACGCAAACACAGCTGACACAAAAGCAGTTTGCAACGCTGCTGTACGCGCAGTTTTCCGCAGATGGCCGTAAAATTGCCTTCCTGGATTATGACAGCGATGCAAATACAACTGCGCTGTACTGTTTTGATCGGGATACAGAGGAATTGTCCCTTTTAAGCGATGCGGATTTTGGCACGTTCGTCTACGACTTCGTTTGGAATCCCGCTTCAGATACCATTTATGCCATTACACTCAATGATGACGGTTCCATGTCGATCCGCAGCTGCTCCATTGAAAACGGACAAACCCAAAAGCAAATCATTTGTTCGCTCAATGCATCCGTCGGCATGCTTGGCGTTACACAGGATGCGCTGTACTATTCCGATACAGACACCGATGGTGAAAACGCCACCATTTATCGTATGCGTTTTGACAACGGCAGCGTGGAGCCCATCATCGACGGCGCACGTTTTCTGATTTCCCCCGATGGACGATATCTGGCAGCAGACGCCGCTGCAGGGCTGACAATTGTGGATCTGCAATCGCAAAAGACACTTGCCGTTTTGGAATGTGCAAAGGTGCAGGACTTCCACTTCCGTGCAGACAGCAGCCAGCTGCTTTGCGTCGTCGACGCCCAAAACGGACAAAGTCAGTACCCCAGCGATGTATATCTGTTTGATACCGCGCAAAATACCTTTCAATATCTGTTTGCAACAGATTGCGTCGATCTTGATTTTTCCCTGGAACGCACCAGTGTCCTGGTCAACGATACCTATTACACCCAAAGCGGATATATTCCCGTCATTTATCAGGTCAACTTCTGATCCGCTTCCCATAAGCGCCGAAGATTCATGTCTTCGGCGCTTTTTCCATATAACGGTATTTCATACGAAATCAACGCGTCCCCCTTGTTTTTTTGTCAATTGACGGTTATAATAGTCAAAGAAAGTCAAAGGAGGTGATCGTATGGCGGTTCTCAGTGATAACATTGAAGCGTTTCTGCTTTCCCTGCTGCATAATGAAGAGACACCTGTCATTCTGGTACAGCGCAATGAGCTGGCAAATTATTTTCGATGTGCGCCTTCACAGATCAATTATGTTCTGTCCACTCGTTTTACGCTGGAACGCGGCTATACGGTAGAATCACGCCGCGGCGGCGGCGGATATATTCGCATTGTAAAAATGGATCTTGACCGCAATGCCTATCTGCGCCACTTATTGGAACAGGGTATCGGACAGACACTGGATGAAGATCAGGCGCGCTGCATTCTGCGTCGTCTTTTGGAGTCACAGTGTATCGATCAGGACACATTCACACTGTGCAGTTCACTGCTTAGCGATAAAACGCTGGCCGTTCCCTCTCCGATCAAAGATCGCATTCGCGCCAATTTAATGCGTCAGATGGCTGCGCATTGGATTGCCAGCGATACAACCGGACAAACACAGCGGCAATAACCCTGTCAATAAGGATAAAACCAATCCATGGCGAGCATCCTACCATGCAGAAGGATGCTCGCCATTTTTCTATTCTATCGGGAGGCGGTCAATCGTGAATTCACAAAAAGCGCAGGAAATGATCGACGCAATTTCACAGAAAAACCTGCCGCATGAATCGCTCAGCACCGTTTTATCAGATAACATTGCCATGTTTACACATCTGAAAACAACATGCGCTGATCTTGTCATGCACAGCTTTTCTCTCTATGGACGCATTAACGCCACCGTTGTCTTTATTGAGGGAATGATCGACGATTCTCAGTGCGGAGAATTTATTCTGCAGCCGCTGTCTGCGCACAATTCACAGGCGGCAATTGCAGACATCCCCCTGCATTTGTACACAAGCCAGGTTCGCACAAGCGACGATCTGTTCGAAATTTTGCCCGCTCTGTTTCACGGAAATGTTGTGATTCTTGCAGACGGCGCCGCACAGGCGACACTGGTCGAAATTCGTGGTGCGTTCGGGCGGGGTATCGGCGAGCCGGAGACAGACCGAAGCGTTTTAGGCGCGCGGGAAGGATTCGTCGAAAAGATCGTCATCAATATCGCGCTTTTGCGCAGAAAACTGCGCGACGTACGCCTGTGTGTGGAAAATCACAGCGTGGGACGGCGCGGCAATACGCGCGTCAGCGTCGTATATGTACGCGACATTACGGATCCGACGATTGTACAGGCGGTCACACAGCGTATCCAAAGCATCGATGTGGACGCCCTTGTCAGCGCCGGGCAGTTGATTCAGTATCTGGAAGATGCGCCGCATTTTATTTTTCCGCAGGTCATGCCCGTAGAACGTGCAGACTTAACAGCCGCCGCTCTGCTGGAAGGACGCGTTGTGGTGTTTATGGATCAAATTCCACAGGCTTTGATCCTGCCTGCCGTCTTATGGGATTTTTTCCGTGCCGCCGACGACGAAGGCGAAAAAGCGTACATCGGAACCATCAAACGCTGGCTGCGCATTATCTGCTTTTTTGCAGGCGTCCTGCTTCCGGCATGGTACGTTGCGCTTTTAAGTTTTCACCCGGAACTGATTCCGCTGAAGCTTGCAACGGCACTGATGCGCCTGCGAAGCGGTGTACCGCTTCCGGTAACGGTGGAAGTATTGTTTATCGAAACACTGCTTGCAATTCTGGGGGAAGCTTCCCTTCGTACGCCCAATCAGATGTCGCAGACAATCGGCCTTGCAGGCGGCGTTATTCTGGGAAATGCACTTCTTGCCTCCAATCTTGCAACCGCCCCCACGCTCGTGATCGCCACAGCCGGTGTTATCGCACAATATGCCATGCCGAGCTACGTCATCATGCGCCTGATGTCGGCGCTGCGCATTGCCTGTGTTGCTGCCGCAGCAGTCGGCGGTTTGTTTGGCGTATCGATTTTCTGGTTTATTGTGCTTGCCAAAATGGTGCAAATCAAAACATATTCCATTCCCTACGTAGCGCCGCTTGGCACATCGGATCTGCGTCATCTGAAAAGCCTTCTTTTCCTGCGCCGGACGCCGCGTCAGAAAAAGCGGCCTACCTATATTCCCATCCAGGACGAAACCAGACAGAGGTGAGCTTTACACATGCAGGAAACTCAGCAATCGAACTTGCAGGGATTAAAGCGGGCAAATCGCATTGCCGCACGCTATGACCACGTCTCCTATATGCAGGCGCTATGCATGGTTTTATGCGCGCAAAGCGGCGCGACACTGCTGATTCTGCCAAGCGTCATTGGCGGGGGATACGGAACCGGCGGCTGGCTGCTTCTGATTTTGGCTGCCGTGTTTTCTGCCATAAGCTGTCTGCTCATTGCCGCTGCCTATCAAAAAACAGGCGCCGGTAATCTGGAACAGCTGTTTTATGCTGCATTTGGTAAAATTGCCGGCACCGTATTTGCCGCGCTGTTTCGCTTCTACAGCATTATGCGCGCTTCACTGAGCGTAGGCGTGTTCTGCTGCGCCGTCAAGGGGTTAATGATTCCGCATGTTCCGCTGCGCGCCATTGCATTTGCCGTATGCATTACGCTGTTTATTATTATCCGTGTGGAATTGACTGCAATTGCCAGACTGAGCGAGATCTCGGCCTTTTTTCTGGCCGGCGCATTGGCGCTTATGATGACCTGTCTGCCATCCATGCACAGCGCGTATCTGATGCCCCTTGTTGCACCTTTTGGAAAACCGGTCAGTGACTGGCTTGCAATCGCGCTGTTCTGTGCTTCCGGTCCGGAAATTGCGCTGTATTTCTACTCCTATTTGGAGCGTGTGCGTCCCCGCATGCTGCTGTATGGCGTTGGCCTTGGCATGTCTGTCAAGCTCTATCTGGTCTTCTGCGCCTGTGCCGTATTCGGTATCTATGCGGTGTCGTATTATACATGGCCCGTCATCACCATGTTCAAAGCCAATAACGTGGTCGGGCTTGACCGTCCGGAATTGATGCTGATGATGTTTTTTACCGTTATTTCTCTTGCACCAGCATATCTGTTTACTTCCTTTGCCGTGCGTATTCCCAAAAAGGATGACAAACACCCCATTGCGCTTTCTCTGGCCGCGGTCATTGCTGTTTACGCCCTGTGTATGCAAATCGGTGATGTTGCAGATATCCCATGCATCATGCGCGCACTTGGCGTATGTTATGCCTTTTTTGGACTGCTTCTGCCCCTTTTGCTTTGGATATTAGGAAGGAAATGCAAATGAAGCCTGTTTCAAAACACCTCATCAGCCTTGCAGCCGCAGTGTGCATATTGGCTTTTTGCGGCTGCGCGCGCAGCACAAAACTGGGCGGTACCTTTCTGCCCGTCACCATCGGCGTACAAATGCAGAACGATGAATTCCTCGTAAGCTTCGGCGGTTACGAACCGCAAAGCCAAGGCGACGGAAATGCTGCGCAATACGCGATGCTGGAAGCAACGAACGCCAATGCCATGCAGGCATTTGAGCAATACGATCTTTTCAGCGGTATGGTCTCAAGCCTTGTCCTGTCCCCTGCACTGGCAGACGATGGGCTATATGCCGTGTATGCACCATTTATCTATAATGATGATTCTTCCGAAGGGATGTACCTTTGTCTGTCGGACGATCCTGCCCGGCTGCTTGCGGAAAAGCCTCAGCAATATGAGGATATTAATGCTTTTCTGGACGAAAGCGCAATTTACTGTCCAAGTATTCTTTCTTACGATATTGCCATGCGTACACCCGGGCAAAGCTGCATTCTTCCCGTGATTAACACAAATGCGGACGGCCAGTTGGAAATCAAACAGGGCGCGGTATTCTATGCGGATAAGCTGCAGGGTTATGTAGACGCTTCTTTTCTGCCCTATATACAGCTTCTGTCCGGCCGTGCAGAAGAAATGACAATCGATTTTAATATCGAAGACCATGATCGCGGCACAGTGCGTGTGCGGCTGGAAAGCAGCGTTTCTCTGACCCGATACGACGATACCTGCTTCTATCATGTGGACATCACCGGCAGCGGTCTTGTCTCCTCCCGTATCCATACACATGAAAATGTGTTTTGCCGTACCGATTCTGCCGACATCAGCCGTGCGGTCAACAATGTCATTCAGCGCCGCTGTATGCAGATCATACGCATTGCACAGGAAGATTTGCAGGTCGATCTTTTCGGATTCTCGTCCCTGGCACTGGCAATGCAGCGCGGCGCCATTGAAGAGAACATCATGCAGCTTTTCTGTGATTCTTCTCAAATCCAGGTGGATTGTTCCATTCAGATTCGCAATTTGACGCAGATCCACTGACCACAGTAAAATTGCGGTACAAACTCGATTAAAATTATATTAGGCATCTTGCAAACAGCATCTGTGCTTTATATAATTGGTGCATATCGTGATGATTGATATGTAATCATTGCACTTACGAAAATATATCGTTCCGTCTCGCCGGTTGTGCTGCGATTTGATGGGGGTTTGCGCAGCCGCCCTCCTTACCGGTGAAGCGGGCGGATTCGTTCAGCAGGTCATCGCCGGCTCGAGTTCCCCTCCGGTACACAGGGGATTGGGTCTTTGGATGACCTTTGCTATTGGATAAAACCTCTTTTTGGGTTTGACAATCATTTGACAAATTCGCCCCTTTTTACTATAATATGGGTGAGTTATACGGCCTCAACAAATCCGTTTTTTTTGCACGGGTTTGTATTTTTATGCCGTTATTTCGCAATTTATATACCCCAGTGCAAGGAGAAACCCGCGTCTATGCAACAAAC
>JAHZHV010000229.1:1217-4548 GCA_019420085.1 Christensenella sp. | reverse complement strand
ATAACTTGGTTACCGGCAGCAGTTTCGGGATTATCTTCGGCATTCCCATGCTGATTCTTGTGGGTATGGCAGCAAAATCGGATTTATGGTGTTTAATCACACTCGTGTCGGCATCGCTGTATCTTGTGGCTTTGCTGTTGTTTATTTGCTGCGTGGGCAGAAAGGATAAAAAGGGTGATAAACAATGAAATTTGCGTTTCTTATTATGGGTGATTGTTTTGATGCGGCACATGATACTGCTGCGATCTGTAGTGGTACAGCGCGCATCATCGGTGTGCGGGATCTTGCGCAGGCCTGTGAAACAGCACGGCGCATGCAGGCGGAAGGTGTTTCCTGCATTGAGCTTTGCGGTGCATTTGGTCCACAGGGGGCGCAGGCGGTTATTGAAGCGACGCAGGGCAGCGTTGCGGTAGGGTATGTGACGCATTTGTCACAGCAGGATGCACTGTTTAAAGCGTTGTTCGGCGAGTGATCTTCACGGCGAAATCAAACACGGGCGTATCCCGTTCCTTTCCAGGGAATGGTGATGCGTCCGTGTTTTTATCGTATTTGTTTTTTTGCAGGAAAGCAGCGTTAGCAGGGCTGCAGATCGAAAAAGTACCAGAAATCTTCGATTTGAACGGCGTTGTCTGTGCCGCAGTAAGGGCATTTGCCGCTGCTGTCGCCAAGCGGCGCGCCGCAGTTGGGACAGTTGGGGGTGTATTCTTCTGCAGCATCGCAGGAACGTTTGCGACATCGCAAACTGTAACGGGTTTGCTGCGTGATATGATCCTCTAAAAGCTCAATGGCAAGTTGCATTGTAATGGTGCGCGCCGGATCGTTTCGGTCATAGCCGCTGAAGACGACCCGATGAATTTGCACGACGTGCATTCCGGCATGTGAAAGCGTGGCGGTGGCGTAGCGTTCCGCGGCTTCGCATAACTGCTGCGCAGGAAAAGCCGGATCATCTTGCCGAATTTGGGGAAGCAGCACACTGCCAAAGTCACTGACAGATCGAGGACCGGTTTCCTGCGGCAACCATGAAAATTGCTGCTCTAGGAGCTGTTGCTGTTTTTGCCACAGTTGCTCTTGCTCACGTAAAAGTTGCTCCTGTTTTTGCCGAATCCGTTCCTGCGCAAGCAACTGCTCCTCTTTTCGGCGCAGCTGCTCCTTTTGTCGTTCCAGTGCTTCCTGCCGCTCCAGTTCTTTTTGCCGCTGCAGCTCCTGCTGTCGTTGCAATTCCTGTTGCCGAAGCTGTTCCTGCTGCCTTTGCTGCTCTTGCTGCCATTGCTCCCGTTGCCATTGAAGCCGCCATTGTTGCTGCTGCTGCCGGCGGATGCGGCGCTGCGGTGCTGTTTTATACAGCACGAGTGCTACGATAGTACCTATAACCACAAAGAAAATAATCCGGAAAAAATGACGGAGATTAGAAACGAATACAGAGATTGAAAAGAGGATGAATACGACATGGGACAACCTCCGGGCCTTTTTGCAATACGTACTTTCTTTGAAAAAAGGATAGCAGACGTCATATCACCTGTCAATCATGAATTTGCATACGATGAATAAATAAACTGCATAATCGAATAAAAACAGCAACGCTGCACAGATGGGGAAGGGATTGGATAAAATGCGAATCATTCGGGAAAATTTGCATGTTTTTGCGAAATACTGCTTGACTTTTTGTGTGGGCAACGGTATGATACGTATGCACGGTGAGTGCAGGAATATACAAAAACCATTCGGGAGGCTTTGCGAAATGGATAAAACCAAGATTAAGAAAGTTGTTCTGGCGTATTCCGGTGGATTGGATACGTCGATCATCATTCCGTGGCTGAAGGAGAATTACAATAACTGTGAAGTTATTGCGGTATCCGGTAATGTAGGACAGAGTGATGAGCTGGAAGGTCTGGAGGAAAAGGCCATCAAGACCGGCGCATCCAAGTGCTACGTGGAGGATCTGACGGACGAATTTGTAGATGAATATATTATTCCTACCGTCAAGGCCGGTGCAAAATATGAGGAATACATGCTGGGCACATCTTTTGCCCGCCCGATTATCGCAAAGCGCATTGTGGAAATTGCAAAGGCAGAGGGTGCGGATGCTATCTGTCACGGCTGCACAGGCAAAGGAAACGATCAGGTTCGCTTTGAACTTGCCATCAAGGCATTTGCGCCGGATATGCCTGTGATTGCACCGTGGCGTGAATGGGACATTAAGTCTCGTGACGAGGAGATCACTTATGCCGAGGCACACAATGTACCGCTTCGCATTACGCGCGAGACAAACTATTCCAAGGACAAAAATCTGTGGCATTTGAGCCACGAGGGACTTGATCTGGAAGATCCGGGCAACGAGCCGCAGTACGAAAAGGAAGGTTTCCTGGAGATGGGTGTATCGCCCATGCAGGCGCCGGATGAGCCGACATATATTACGCTGGAGTTTGACAAAGGGGTGCCGGTTTCTCTGGACGGAGAAAAGATGAGCGCCAAAGAAATCATCCTGAAGCTTAATGCAATTGGCGGCGCCAATGGAATCGGTCTTTTGGATATTGTCGAAAACCGTTTGGTTGGCATGAAGTGCCGCGGTGTGTATGAGACGCCGGGCGGTGCGATTTTGTACAAAGCGCTCAGCGTTTTGGAGTCCATATGCCTGGACAAATATGCGGCGCACAAAAAGCAGGAACTTTCCGTCTGCTTTGCGGAACTTGTTTACAATGGCCAGTGGTATACGCCGCTTCGGCGTGCATTGTCGGCGTTTGTGGATGAGCTGATGAAGAATGTTACGGGTCGCGTGCGTCTGAAGCTGTATAAGGGCAACATGATCAATGCGGGTGTGTGGAGCGAGTACTCTCTCTATGATCCGGAGATTGCAACCTTTGACGAGGATGAGGTCTACAATCAGGCGGATGCAGCCGGCTTTATCACGCTGTTTGGACTGCCGATCAAGGTGCAGGCCAAGGTGGATCAGAAGAATAAACGGTAAATAAACGGGTGGAATATGCAGAAGATGTGGGCGGGCCGCACGCAGGCGGCCACAGATAAGGTTGCGGACGATTTCAATTCGTCCATTGCGGTGGATGCGCGCATGTTCCGGGAGGACATCGAAGGCTCCATCGCGCATGCGCAGATGCTTGCAGCCTGCTGCATTCTGACGCAGGAGGATGTTGACTGTATTGTCCAGGGATTACAGGGCATTTTGTGCGATCTGGAATCCGGAGCGCTTAAAATTGATCCTAACGCAGAAGACATCCATATGTATGTGGAGCAAGTGCTCACTGCACGAATCGGCGAGGTGGGCAAGCGGCTGCATACGGCGATCCGCTATGGTGTTTCTCAGGCGCTGCTTGAC
>JAHZHV010000229.1:0-1207 GCA_019420085.1 Christensenella sp. | reverse complement strand
GTGCGGCTCTATCTGCGTGGACAAAGCGCGCAGATTGTAAAAAAGCTGCGTATGTTGATTGCAGCGGTTTGCGCACAGGCAAAGGATAATGTCGAGACGATCGTGCCGGGATATACGCATCTGCAGCGTGCGCAGCCGATTCGCTTTGCACATCAGCTGCTGGCCTACGGGATGATGTTTTCCCGTGATATTGGCCGGCTGCAGGATGCTGCTGCGCGTATGAATGAGTCGCCGCTTGGCGCATGTGCACTGGCGGGTACAACGTATCCGACTGACCGATATATGACGGCGCGTGCATTGGGATTTGATGCGCCGATGCGCAACAGCATTGATGCGGTTTCTGATCGCGATTTCTGCGTTGAGTTCCTGTCCGCACTTTCGGTCGTCATGATGCATCTGTCGCGGTTCTGCGAAGAAATTGTGCTGTGGTCAAGTTGGGAGTTCCGTTTCGTGGAACTGGACGATGCCTATACGACAGGTTCCAGTATTATGCCGCAGAAAAAGAATTCCGATATGGCAGAACTTGTTCGCGGCAAGACGGGTCGTGTTTACGGAGATCTGATGGCGATGCTGACAATGCTCAAAGGCCTGCCTCTTGCCTATAACAAGGATATGCAGGAGGATAAAGAAGCCATCTTTGATGCTTTTGATACCGTCAACATGTGCCTGGATGTCTTTATTCCAATGCTGCGCACGATGCGCGTCAAGGCGGATGCAATGTATCAGGCTGCGCAGGAGGGCTTTATCAACGCGACGGATCTTGCAGATTATCTGGTGCGCCGCGGGATGCCGTTCCGCACTGCGTATAAGCTCGTTGGTGAGCTGGTGGCACTGTGTATCCAAAAAGGCACGGTGTTGGAAAAACTGTCAATTGAGACGTATCGGGAAAAAAGCGAGTTGTTTGATGAAGATCTGTATGCACAAATCGACATGCGTGCGTGTGTTGAAAAGCGCTGCAGCCAGGGAGGTACGGGGCGCGAATCCGTACTTTCGCAGATCGACTGGTTGGAATCACTCGCAAATCAGAACGAAGAAGAATAAACAAAATGTGTGTTTGATTGAAGGAGATGGAACAAGTCATGAAAAAGAACATGAAGCTGACCGTGCTTGTACTTGCGTTGGTGCTGGTATTTGCTGCGCTTTGTGGCTGCGGCAAAGGCAACAGTCTTGAAGCGGTACAAAAAGAGGGCGTGATTACGGTGGCCAC
>JAHZHV010000228.1 GCA_019420085.1 Christensenella sp. | reverse complement strand
CCAGGCGTCGCCCTTTTCAAGAACGGTAACCTGCGTGCCGTTTGCCATCAGAGAGATCGCAGGATTGCTTGTCCCGGGGCCGGTGCGAAGGTAAAGCGCAGAGGCCGTTACTTTAGCATAAAGCGTCGCAGCGGGCGTCTCAGGTTCGGACGGCGTCGGTGTCGGCGTCGGCGTGGGAGTCGGCGTCGGTGTGGGTGTCGGCGTGGGAGTCGGCGTCGGTGTGGGTGTCGGCGTCGGCGTGGTCGTCTCGGTCGGCGCCGGCGTCTCGGACGGTGTGGCCGTCTCGGTCGGCACGGGTGTCTCGGACGGCGCAGGCGTCGGCGCGGGCGTCGGTGTAGGCGCGGGCGTCTCAGCCGGCGCGGAAGCGAAGGACAGATATTCGTTGCTGGCATAGCCGGTGTATCCGGCGACAGTAACCTTGGACCAGCCGTCGCCCTTTTCCAGGACGGAAACCTGCGCGCGATTGGCGATGACGCAGATGACGGCATAGTTCGTACCGGGGCCGGTGCGCAGATTCAGCGCCGAAGCGGTGACGATCGCAGTGCCGACGGGCGCGGCGTTAGACGCGCCGCCGTTGATGCGCAGATAGTCGCCGCTTACGTAACCCTGCATATTATTATAGGAAACTTTATACCAGGAACCGCTCTGTTCCAGCAGCGTCACCGTCGCGCCGTTGGGGATACCGCCGATAATGGCATAGTTGGTGCCGGGGCCGATGCGCAGATTCAGCGAAGATGCGGTAACGACCGCGGTACCGGAAGCGGCGCTGGAGGAAGAAGAACCGCCGTCCTGCGTCGCGATATACTCGGCCGATACATAGGCGGTAACACCGTTGTAGGAAATCTGCGCCCATCCGCTGCTGACGGATTCGACCGTTACGCTTGTCCCACGGGGCAGCAGGCCCAAAGACGGATACCCCGTTCCCGGACCGGTGCGTACGTTCAGCGCCGAAGCGGTGACCGTCCCCGTATAGGCGGCATACGCGGTTTCAACAAACAAACCAATGGAAGAAACCGCCATCACGGCCGTCAGGACGATCGCCAGGACGCGCAGTGTTCTCCTGTTTTTATGTTGAGCAAATTTACGGTGCATAGACATTCCTCCAAACCAAAACGTTGCTTGTTTTTTAGTGTATAACAAGTTTCACAATTCGTCAAATCCGTCGAAGGAATTTTTACGCAAAAGTTAAAAAAATGTTACAAACGATTGATGTAAAGAGATCTATGGTATACTAATGGAAACAACGGGTCATTTTCTATGCGAAGATGTTTTTTTCGTGCATGGTATGGAACGAAAACGGACGGATACAATAAAAGAATCAGGAGGTAAGACCAAGATGAAGGTTGGCATGCTTACAAGCGGCGGAGACTGCCAGGGCTTGAATCCTGCGATGCGCGGCGTTGCCAAAGCGCTGTATGAACAGGATCCATCCACGCAGATTTACGGGATCCGCGACGGATATCGCGGCCTGATGGAAGGCAGGTACCGTTTGATGGAACCGCGCAATTTTTCCGGCATTCTGCGTCAGGGCGGTACGATTCTTGGAACCAGCCGCCAGCCATACAAGAGCATTGTGGCCAGTATGGGGGCGGAAAACGGACAGGATAAGGTTGCCGCGATGGTCAACACGTATCAGGCCATGCAGCTGGATGCGCTGGTCATTCTCGGCGGAAACGGCACGCACAAGACGGCGAACCTGCTGCGCGAGCAGGGATTGAATATCGTGACGCTGCCCAAGACGATCGACAATGACCTGTGGGGTACGGATGTGACATTCGGCTTCCAGAGCGCGGTGGATATTGCCACAAATGTAATCGACTGCATTCATACAACGGCCGATTCGCATGGGCGCGTCTTTTTAATTGAAGCGATGGGGCATAAGGTCGGATGGCTTTCCCTGTATGCCGGCGTGGGAAGCGGTGCGGATGTCATTTTGCTGCCGGAAATTCCGTTTGAACTGGAATCGGTGGCACGTGTGATCGAAAATCGCGGCCGGGAGGGCAAGCGCTTTACGATCATCTGCGTGGCGGAAGGCGCCAAGACGGTTGCGGAAAGCAAGATGAAAAAGTCGGAGCTTGCGGCAGCGCGGGCGGCGATGAAATATCCGTCCGTGACATACCGCCTGGGTGCGGAGCTGGAGCAGATGACGGGCAGGGAGACGCGCGTCGTGGTACCGGGTCACTTCCAGCGCGGCGGCGATCCGTGTCCGGCGGATCGGGTGCTTGCAACGCGTCTTGGCGCGGCGGCGGCAGGGTACTTGCTGGAGGGACGTTTTGGCGTCATGGCGGCGATGGTCAACGGCGAAGTCAAGCCGGTGAAACTGGAAAAAATTGCCGGAAAGCTCAAATATGTGCCGCAGGATTGTACGCTGATTGCGCAGGCGAAGATGATGGGAATCAGCTTTGGCGACGACTGACGCAATTGGCACGGGATATTCGGACGCGCCGCATGAAGATGGATCTTCGTGCGGCGCGTTTGACATTGTCTGTGCTTTGCGTTACGATGAGACCGTGAATTTTGGGAAAGAACGGAAACGTTTTTGAAACGATTTCGACGTTTTCGGGTGAAACAGGGGAGGTATGGGCATATGGCGCGTCGGCAGGCGCAATCGGAACATAAACGCGGTGCGCAAAGCGGATCTGTGCTGATCCGCATTTTGAATGTCGTGCTGATTGCAGTTGTCGTGTGCGCGATGCTTTTGATGCTTGCATCGGAGCTTGTGATTGACCGCGCAGGATGCGTGATTTTCGGCTATTGTTTCAAAAGCGCGCAGACGGGCGGCGATTTGCTGGTGCAATCCGGTGACCGAACGGTTGCGGTGATTCCGTATCTTGCGCAGGCTGCCGATTTTGCAAACAGCTTTTCGGGGTATCTGACGCTGATTCTGCCGCCGTGTGTGCTGCTTGTTGTGCTGCAGCTGATCCGAACACGCAGACGGGAGGATGACGCGCCGGCACAGCAGGGGGATGCTCGTCCGGCCCGGCAGGCGGAGGATGCGGCGCGGACGCCACAGGAAAAACGCGCTGACGCCGCTTTTGTGCGGCAGCAGCAGGCGCAATCCGATGCCGACTTGACGCTTTTGGAGATGGCGCTTGACGCTGAAACGCCGGCGTCACCCGATGCGGCAGCGGCGTCTCAGCGGGAAGATGCCGCGGCGCAGCTTGCCATGCAGCAGGCGCAGCAGCAGGAACTGCTGCATCAGATTGCGCAGCTGAAGCAGGCGCTGTATGAGAGCGAAGCGCGCAATGAGGCGCTTCGCGCACGGGCTGTAGAGGCAATCCGCAAGGCGCGGCAGGAGCGCTTTGAACGGGACGCGTATGCGGATGCCCGCCGTTATGCGGATGCGCCGCAGAACTGGCAGACGCCCGTATATCCGCCGTATATTCCATATTCGCACAGGGGGGACGATCCGGCGTATGTGCAGGATGCGCCTGTGTGGGAGGAATCCGGTCAAATGCCGCCGCATATGTATCGATAATGAGGAAAACTGCATGTGGGATTTGTTGTTGGGCCTTGCCTTTGTCTTGTTTGATGTCAATGTCGCCTTTGGCGGCATATATATTGGCGTGTTCCCGGACCCGCTTGGGTATGCGCTGCTTCTTTTGGGCTTGCGACGCGTAACGCGCGTGGATGTATTGCCGCTGCGCCGCCTGTGCCGCAGCGCGCTCATGGTTTCCTCCGTGATTTACGTCGCGGCGCTTTTGCAGGTATCGACACTTGCCAACGGCTGGATCTGGGTCGCGCTTGACGTGATCTCGTACCTGATGGAAGCGTATGTGTCCTACCGGCTGATCGCGCTGATGCAGCGCTGTGACATTTCCATAGGCGGCGCGGCAGGCAAAAAGCTGCTGTCGGCCTGGCGGCTGTCGGTTCTTTTTGCCGCGGTCTCCTTTTTGACGCTGCTGTCGCCGGCAAGCGGGTGGCTGCTTTGCGCATTTTCCGTCGTTGCGGATTTGTACCTGGTGATGACGGTTCTGCACAACCGCGTATCCTGTCCGCTTTTTTGAAGCATTGCCGCCTGCGCGCAGGGCATTGGGGGATTTTCTCAAATTCTCAAATTTGTTGCGAAATACGGTTGACTTTTATGCGGATTTACAGTATACTACGTTTTGTCCGCAGGACGGCGGCATGTTTGGCCCGGTAGCTCAGCTGGTTAGAGCGCTAGCCTGTCACGCTAGAGGTCGTGGGTTCGAGCCCCATCCGGGTCGCCATTTATGCCTCGGTAGCTCAGTCGGTAGAGCAAGGGACTGAAAATCCCTGTGTCGGTGGTTCGATTCCACTCTGAGGCACTTTTTTGCGGGAATAGCTCAGTGGTAGAGCACCGCCTTGCCAAGGCGGGGGTCGCGAG
>JAHZHV010000227.1:7430-8138 GCA_019420085.1 Christensenella sp. | reverse complement strand
CGACGGCATCACGGTGAAAAACGGCACGCTTGTGGCGGGTGCAAACAACAATCACACGCTTAATGTCTGGAACGCGGACAGCGTCGTGCTGGAAGGCCTGACGCTGAACAATGCCGCCACCTATGGCGGTGCGCCGCTTATCGTCGGCGCTCCCAACGTGACGGTGCAGGGCGCGCTTAAGACGATCACCGGTGCAAAGTCCTGGTACGCCGTCAACGTCGACAGCCGCGTTGTCGGCGGCACGGACACGCCCGCCACGCTGACGATTGCCGACGGCGCGCAGGTTGCCTTTGAGGGCGTAAGCCCGCTTGGCATCGTCCTGGAGCACACGGCAGGCACAGCGGACGTCATCGTCAATATTGCAAAGACCGCTGCCTTTACCGCGCCTGAAGGCGTAGAGAATTTCGTCGCCGTCGCGCCTCACGAGGACGTCGCCGCTGATGATAAGGGCGTCGTCATTGCCACGAACAGCAACCCCGCGCTGACGCAGGACGAAAACGGCAACTACATCATCGCGGCGCCTGCGGCGCCCGAGGACAAGCCCGCCGAGACCGTCCCCGAAACGGGTGACAGCATGGTAGGCATTGCAATCGCAGCAGCCGGTGCACTGCTGGGCGCTGCATGCATCTTCCTGTTCTCCCGCCGCCGCAGCAGCAGCTGCTGAGAAACGGTTCTTATGAAAAGAACGTCCGGTTTTCATGCCGGGCG
>JAHZHV010000227.1:0-7320 GCA_019420085.1 Christensenella sp. | reverse complement strand
TTACGGTTTACACCGCGCAGTGGATAAAAGCGGATATACCGGCCCAGCATCGGACATGGACGTGAAATCCGGGTTTTTGAGGGGGAGGAGCTTATGAACGATCATCATCCGCCTGTGGGCGAACTGGACAGCTATCTGTTTTTTGAAGGCACGCACACGCAGGCCTATGGCTTCATGGGCGCGCACGGCCAGGGCGAATCGTGGGATTTCATCGTCTGGGCTCCCAACGCGCTGCAGGTCAGCGTCGTGGGCGATTTCAACGAATGGGACTATATGCGAAATCCCATGCACCGCATCCACGACAACGGCCTGTGGTACTGTCACGTCGACAGCGCCGCGGAGGGCGGCTACTACCAGTATGCCCTGCGCACGCCGGAACAGGAATGGATTTTCAAATCCGACCCCTATGCGCGCCGCAGTGCGCTGCGCCCCAACACCGCAAGCCGGCTGACGGGGCCGGACAATTTTGCATGGACAGACGCGGATTGGATGGACAGGCGCGCCGCGGCCGACCACCGCCACGCGCCCATGAGCATCTATGAAGTGCATCCCGGCTCCTGGAAGCGCACGGCGGACAACGGCTTTTTGAACTACCGCACACTGGCCGACGAGCTTTGCCCGTACGTGCGGCGCATGGGCTATACGCATGTGGAGCTGATGCCGCAGTGCGAGTTTCCGTTGGACGACTCCTGGGGCTATCAGATCACGGGCTTTTACTCCGTCAACAGCCGCCACGGCGACCCGGCGGACTTAAAATACCTGGTCGACCGCTTCCACGCCGAGGGCATCGGCGTAATCATGGACTTTGTGCCGGCGCATTTCTGCAAGGATGCGCACGGGCTGCGCCGCTTCGACGGCATGCCCTGCTATGAATACGGGCTGGCCGTGCGCGGCGAGCATCCGCAGTGGGGCACCTGCATTTTCGACTACGGCCGAAACGAGGTGCGCTCGTTCCTGTCCTCCGCGGCAAATTACTGGGCGAGCGAATTCCACATCGACGCGCTGCGCTTTGACGCCGTGTCCAGCATGCTGTATCACGACTACGGCCGCCGCGATTCGGAGTGGCTGCCAAACATCCACGGCGGACGCGAAAATCTGGAAGCCATTTCGCTTTTGCGCTTCATCAACGACACGCTGCACAAGCAGCACGCCGGCTTTATCTGCATCGCCGAGGAATCCACGGCCTGGCCGCTTGTGACGCAGCCGCCTTCTGCCGGCGGGCTTGGGTTCGACTATAAATGGGACATGGGCTGGATGAACGACACGCTGCAGTATATGCAGGACGACCCGGTGTTCCACCCCTATCACCACAGCGCACTGACATTCTCGATGATGTACGCCTTTTCCGAGAATTTCATCCTGCCGCTGTCGCACGACGAGGTCGTGCACGGCAAGCGCACGCTCCTTGGTAAGATGCCCGGCAGCTACCGCAGCCAGTTTGCACAGCTGCGCCTGCTTTTGGGCTACCAGTTCACACACCCGGGCAAGAAACTCAACTTCATGGGCACCGAGCTTGCGCCGTTCCAGGAGTGGCGCTTTTACGAGCAGCTGGAATGGCACCTGCTCAATTTCGACCAGCATCGCGGCATTCAGGAATACTGCCGCGCGCTGAACCATTTTTACACGGCGCATCCGGCGCTGTACGCCCGCGACGACTCCTGGGAGGGGTACCGCTGGCTCAACGCCAACGACGCCGACCGCTCGGTGCTTTCCTACCTGCGCAGCGCCGAAGGGGAAGAACTGGTCGTGCTTTGCAACTTCTCCCCCGTGTGCTGGAAGGACTATCAGGTGCCGCTGCCGCAGGAGGGCGAACTCGTCCCCATGTTCTGCAGCGAACGCACGATATTCGGTGGCGACGACGTGGATTTAAACGTTGCGATGCTGGACACGCCCGTAATGGATATGCCGTGCGGTTTTTGTCTGGACGTGCCGCCGCTTTGCATGATCGTGCTTGCGTACGAACGCAAAATCGAGTATAATAAAAGCAGCGAAACCGGGGTTCAGAAAAAGGAAACCGTCAAAAAGAAAAAAACGAAACTTGCGTAAATAGTTGTTTTTTTGAAAAACGCGGTCGCCGACTGCGTTTTTCGGTATAAGACATCATCCGGTAACCATACAAATTCATAGACAAGGAGTGTGAAACGCAATCATGAAATCCAAACGCTGCGTCGCAATGCTTTTGGCAGGCGGTCAGGGTTCACGGCTGGGCGTGCTGACACGCGACATGGCCAAGCCCGCGGTGCCCTTCGGCGGCAAATACCGCATTATTGACTTTACGCTTTCCAACTGCATCAACTCGGACATCGACACCGTCGGCGTGCTGACACAGTATCGCCCCCTGGAGCTGAACAACTACATCGCAGGCGGTCAGCCCTGGGATCTGGACCGCAACAACGGCGGCGTCTTTATCCTGCCCCCCTATGTCACCGGCAAGACCGGCGAATGGTATAAGGGCACGGCCAACGCCATCTATCAGAACATGGCGTTTATCGAACAGTATCATCCCGAATACGTGCTCATCCTCTCGGGCGACCACATCTATACGATGGACTATTCGGCCATGATCTCCTACCACAGCCGCAACGCTGCCGACGCGACGATCGCCGTCATCGAAGTGCCGTGGGAGGATGCAAGCCGCTTCGGCATCATGAACACCAACGACGACGGCTCCATCTATGAATTTGAGGAAAAGCCCAAGCAGCCCAAGAGCAATAAGGCGTCCATGGGCGTGTATGTGTTTACCTGGAACGTGCTGCGCGACTATCTGATGGCGGATGAAAAGAACCCCAAGTCCAACAATGACTTCGGCATGAACATCATCCCCGCCATGCTCGGCGACGGCAAGCGCATGTTTGCCTACCCCTTCCGCGGCTACTGGAAGGATGTCGGCACGATCGACAGTCTCTGGGAAGGCAACATGGACCTTCTTGCGGACCCGCCCAAGCTGGACATGTATGACAAGCGCTTCCGCGTCTACGCGCGCAACGTCGGCTCTCCGCCGCATCACATCGGCCGCCTGGCGCACGTTTCGCGTTCCCTGCTGACGGAAGGCTCGCACGTCAACGGCACGGTGCGTCACAGCATCATTTCCACCAACGCCGTCGTGCGGCGCGACGCCGAGGTCATCGACTCGGTCATCATGCCCGGCGCGATCATCGACCGCGGCGCAAAGGTCTACCGCGCCATCATCGGCGTGGATACCTACATCGGCAAAAACGCCGTCGTCGGGCAGGATGCATCCGGCGCCGCGCCCGACCAGATGCCGCCCGTGACCGTCGTCGGCTCGGAGTGCCACGTTCCCGACAATGAAACCATCGAACCGGGCCAGATGCTCGGCAAAGACGTCTATCCCAAAAAGGAGGAATCCGCGCAATGATGAGCGATGTGCTCGGTGTCATTTACACCGGTGATAACGATCACTATTTACAGGAGTTGGCGCAGTCGCGCAGCATCGCCGCCATGCCCATTTACGCGCGGTATCGCCTGATCGACTTCTTTTTAAGCAATCTGGTCAATTCCGGCGTGCGCAATGTCGGCGTCATTACACAGAAAAACTATCATTCCGTCATGGACCATATCTCCGGCGGCCGCGAGTGGGACTTGAACCGCAAGCGCGACGGTCTGTTTATCCTGCCGCCCTTTGTCACGCGTGACAATCCCGGCGTCTACAACGGCGTCGTCGAGGCGCTTCGCGGCATCTCCGCATATTTGAAGCGCAGTTCGCAGAAATACATGATCTTCTGTGATTCCACGATTTTGTATAAGGCGGATTTCCGTCCCATGATCGAGTATCACCTTGTCAAGAAGGCCGATATCACGCTGATGTACTGGCATGCCGACGAGGAGGAAGTCGCGCGCATGAACAACCCCGTCATTTTGGACGTGGCACGCGGCGGCCGCATCCGCGGTGTGGCGTTTAACCCGATTAACCCGCAGGGTCCCCGCGTGATGACCGGTACGTTCATCGTGGACAAAACGCTGATTACCTACCTTGCCGACGCGGCGCTTTCCACCGGAGAGACGCGCTTTGTGGAAGGTATTCTGCTTAAGAATCTGGATCGCCTGCGTATTTACGGCTGCCGGCATAACGGCTATGTCGCACCGATGCACTCCACACAGCATTACTTTAAAAGCTGCATGGATCTTCTGGACGATAAAATCCGCGCCGAGCTGTTCCTTGACGAACAGGCGCCCATCTATACCAAAGTCCGCGACGAGGTTCCCACACGCTATGTCGCCGAAGGCAGCGCAACCAACTCTTCACTTGCCGACGGCTGCGTCATTGCAGGCAGCGTGGAAAACAGCGTCCTGTTCCGCGGTGTCAAAATCGGCCGCGGCGCCGTCATCCGCAACAGCATCATCTTCCAGGATTGCGAGGTACAGGACGGCTGCGTGCTGGAAAATGTCATCCTGGATAAGGACGTCATCGTCCGCAGCGGCCGCACGCTGATCGGTCAGGATACCTACCCCGTCGTCATTGCGAAAGGAGCCGTGATCTGATGGCAAAAAAAGCTGCGGCAAAACCGCCTGATGACGCTGCCGTGCAAAACACTGCTGAACCGGCAGCCGAACAAAATAAAACACCGCAGGAAAAAACACCCGCCGCAAAATCAACGGTGAAAAAAGCCGCCGCGCCCAAAAGCGACGCCAAGGCGCCCGCCAAGCGCACGACGTCCAAAGCAGCGTCCGCAGCAAAGTCAACATCTGCGGCAAAAAAGACGGCGGCAAAAAAGAGCGCATCCGCGGCCAAATCCAAGAAGCCTTCCGCGGCAAAGGCAAAAGCGCCCGCAGCCGGCATGCCGGCTGAACCGGAAACAGTCGAAACGCCTGTTGCGGCTGTGTCCGTAGCGCCTGTACAGGCCGAAATGCCGCTTGCACAGGACGGCGCGCCCACCGCAGGGACAGAGCCGGAAACGGCCGAAGCATCCGCTGCATCCGAAGCGGAAGCCATACCCGCAGCCAACGCAGCAGCGGAAGCACCGCAGGAAAATGAACCGGTTGACGATGCTGCAGCGGAACCGGCCGCAGAGGCGCAGAAGGGAGGAAACGACGATATGCCAAAGATGTTCATTCTTCACGCCGCAAGCGAAGCACAGCCGTTTATCAAAACCGGCGGCCTTGCGGATGTGCTTGCAAGTCTGCCCAAAGAACAGGCGGCACAGGGCAACCGCGTGGCAGTCATTCTTCCCAAGTATCGCGATATCCCCTATCACTTTGTGGAGCGGATGCAGTACCTGACCAATTTCACCGTCCAGCTTGGCTGGCGCACGCAGTACTGCGGCGTGTTTTCTCTGGAGTATGACGGCGTCACCTACTATTTTGTGGACAACGAGTTCTACTTCGGCTTCAGCGGCGTCTATACGGAAATGGGTCCGTTTGAAGCGGAGCGCTACAGCTTTTTCTGCCGGGCGGTACTGGAGGTCATCGGGCATCTGAACCTGTTCCCGGATGTGCTGCACTGCCACGACTGGCAAAGCGGCATGATTCCCTTCCTGCTGCGTGCGCAGTACTCCTTTAATCCTGCCTACGCGCGGATTCGCTGCGTCTATACGATCCACAACCTGAAATTCCAGGGCATTTTCTCCTGGCCGCTTGTGGAAGGCATGCTGTTTATCGATGCCCGCTACAACAATCCGGAGTGTCTGGAATTTAACCACGACATTAACTTCATGAAAGGCGGCATCGTCTTTTCCGATCTGGTCACGACAGTCAGTCCGACCTATTCCTATGAAATCCAGACGGGCTTCTTCGGCGAGAATCTGGACGGCCTGCTTCGCAGCCGCGCACAGAAGCTCTTCGGCGTTGTCAACGGATTGGACATGCAGGAGTACAATCCCCAGCTGGACGGGCTGATTCCGGCGCACTTCAGTGCAGATGACCTTGCCGGCAAAGCGGAGTGCAAGCGTTCGCTGCAGCATGAAATGTGGCTGCACGAGCGGCCTGACGTGCCGCTGATCGGCATGGTATCGCGGCTTACGTCGCAAAAGGGGCTGGATCTGGTACGTTGTGTGCTGACGGATCTGATGGATCACAACGACATCCAGATGGCAATTCTTGGTACCGGCGAACGGGAATACGAGGACTTCTTCCGCTGGGCATCGTCCGCCTATCCGGGTCGGATCGCGGCACATATTGAGCTGAACTACCCGCTGTCGCACCGCATCTATGCCGGCTGCGATTTCTTCCTGATGCCATCGCTGTTTGAGCCATGCGGTCTTTCGCAGATGATGAGTATGCGCTATGGAACGCTACCGATCGTGCGCAAGACCGGCGGTCTTGCCGATACGGTAGATCCGTACAATGAATACGAAGTAACCGGCAACGGCTATGCGTTCAACAACTACAATGCGCATGAAATGATGGGCACCGTTGAATATGCCCTCAAAGTCTATCACGAGCGTCCCGCGCATCATGCCGCGCTCATGCACAACGCCATGACGCGCGATTTTTCCTGGACGCTTTCGGCCAGGCGCTACAGCGAATTGTACGCTTCGATTCAGCGCTGAGGCATTGGATGAATCCTGATCAAAAGCGCGGCGTGGACACCAAACCAGGTGTCTGCGCCGTTTTTTTATATTTGTGTATCCATTACCGCATTTTCCCGCACGGATCGCGGGACAACCCTTTCTTCCGCACGGCAAAAATGGTATAATGAATTCTGAACCATATTCGTGGCCGTGCCGCCGCGTAAAAGCAGCGTCCGAATCTTCGGACATAAGGAGTGTGAACGCCTTGGCTAAATCCGTATCGATTATCGCCTGCGGGCCGACGAACCGCCTCGCCATGCGGGGCGCGCTCAATCGCATCGGCTGCAAAGTGCATCAAATATCCGGCGCCGCCGACATCGTGGCGGCAAAACGCATCATTCTCTATGGAGACGGCCTGTTCCCCGACGCCATCGCGCGTCTGAACAGCGACGGCCTTTCCGACGCCATCGTACGCGCCATTACCAACGGCACACCGATTTTAGGCGTCAACCTGGGTATGCAGCTGCTGTTTTCGGGCAGCGATCAGGGCGGCCGCCATACGGGACTTGCCGTATTTGCCGACCGTCTTGTGCGCGTCAGCGGCGGTCCGCGCTTTCCCCACTACGGCTGGAACACCGTACAGAGCATCAACGGCTGTCCGCTTTTAAAAGGGCTTGATATGCACAGCTTCTATTTCCTGCATGACTATTGGGCGCTGGATGTCACCGCCGCGCATACGGCGGGGATTACGGAATTCGGCATGGATTTTGTCAGCGTCGCACACCGTGACAACGTTTTTGGCGTGCAGTTCTGCCCGGAAAAAAGCGGTGAGGACGGCTTGAAGCTGCTGTCA
>JAHZHV010000226.1:2243-3272 GCA_019420085.1 Christensenella sp. | reverse complement strand
ATGCGCGGCATGCGGACAGAAAGACGCGGTGCGGTGCGGTACAGGCGTGTTTTTCTCGGGGTGGTTCTGTGGAAAGTGGATTTGTCCAATGCCTTCTGCCCGAATGCGGGCAAACTGCGCTTTGGTCTGGTGGCCGCGCGGGCACAAAGTGCGGACACGATGCAGCAGGGCAGTGTGGATGCGTTTCTGGCGCTTTGGATGGAAAGTGGATGTATGGCAAATAATTTATATTGAAATACGATAAAAATAGATTGAAATACGAAAAATAATATGCTATACTGACAACAGAAAAGGAGGGGAAACAATGGATCAGAAGAAACTTTCCCGTTGGCTCAAAGCGGTTGTGCTTGGCGTGGCGCTTTGCGGTGCGGTCGTGTATGTCTGGATTTTGCCGGCATGGGGCAGGGGAATTGCCGCGCGCAATCCGGAATTTGCGTATTGCCTTTGGCCGTGGCTGTTGTTTTTATGGGGCAGTGCGCTGCCGTGCGTCTGGGCGCTTGCGGAGGCGTGGACAATTTTCACGCGCATCGGATGCGACGACAGCTTTTGTGTGCAAAACGCGCGTGCGCTCAAGCGCGTCAGCTTTCTTGCCTTTGCCGACACGGCGTACTTTTTTGCCGGACAGCTTGTGTTTCTGCTGCTGGGAATGAACCATCCGGGGATCTTTTTGCTGTCGCTGATGATTGTCTTTGCGGGAATTGCGGTGACGATTGTGGCAGCTGCATTGTCGCATCTTGTTTTTCGCGCGGCGCAGATGCGCGAAGAAAACGACCTGACGATTTAACAGGAGGGCAGATGCGATGGCGATTATTGTAAATATCGACGTTATGCTCGCAAAACGCAAGATGAGCGTAACCCAACTGTCCGAGCGCGTTGGCATTACGATGGCCAATATTTCGATCCTGAAAAACGGGCGGGCAAAGGCGGTTAAACTTGAGACGCTGGATAAAATCTGCCGGGCGCTGCAATGTCAGCCGGGAGACATCCTGGAATGGCGTGAAGATGACGTGCAGCAGGACGCGTCTTCAA
>JAHZHV010000226.1:1304-2233 GCA_019420085.1 Christensenella sp. | reverse complement strand
AAAGGAATAGGACAGAAAAAAAGCGGACGGTGTACGTGTATGTTGTGCGTACACCGTCCGTTTGTTTATGGCTCCGGCAAAAAGGGAATCAGCGCATCCAGCAGCTCTGCGGCGTCGAGGGATGCGTCCATATCCTCGCCGCAAAGCGCAAGAAGTGTTTCATCGATAAAGTCATCCAGTGCGTCTTCGTCGTCTGCGTCGTGCGTGTCACAGAACGCACGCCAGCGGGAAAAACAGTCCTGGGCAAAGTCATACAATGCTTCGTGCGACAGTTTGCGTCCGGCTTCGCACTTGCGAAGCGCCGTTAATACTTGTGCGTCGAACATCCGAACTCCTCATGCAATGCGTCAACCGTCTGTCGGATTTGTGTGATCTGTGCATCCGAAAGCTGCACGTCTGCGCCTGCGGCGCTTTGGGCAATGTGCGCGGCGCTGCGTCCGCCGCACAGCGCGCCGATATGCGGCGCATATTGCAGCGCATAGGCCATGGCCACGGCAGAGACCGCACAGGCGCATTCCTGTGCAATCTGTTTCAGCAGATCGAGCAGACGCATCACGCCCTCGCGGCGCTGCGGTTCATACCAGAGCATGCCGTAGGCGCCCTGTCCGGGGCGGACGGTCGTCTGACGGGAGAACGTATCGGTCAAAATACCGCGTTCCAGAACCGAATACGCCTGGAAAGTGACGTTGTGCGCGGCGCAGAAGGAAATGTATTCCTCGACGCTGCCGCGGTCAAAGAGGCTGAATTTTTCCTGTACGACGTCTACCGGGCCGCAGGCAAGATACGCTGCAAGCTGTGCGGGCGTGGCATTGGAGATGCCGATCGCACGGATCTTTCCTTCTTTTTTGAATTGCAGCAGTGCGCCCATTGTCTCCTCAATCGGCACATCGATCGGCTGGCGATGTGTAAAGTAGACGTCCAGATAGTCT
>JAHZHV010000226.1:0-1294 GCA_019420085.1 Christensenella sp. | reverse complement strand
GCGTCAGGCTCTCCTCCAGATCAAGCCGCAGCGCGGCGGCAGAGGTGTTCTGCCAGACGCGTTTGCCGTCGCGTTCGTAACAGAAGCGTTCGCCCGCGTCGTCGCGCCAGTTCATGCCGCCCTTGCTGGAGAGCACGAACGCATGCCGGCGCCCTTTCAGCGCGCGGCCAAGCAGCGTTTCACTGTGCCCGGTTCCGTATACCTTGGCAGTGTCGATGAAGTTGATGCCCATCTCCGGCAGGCGATCGACAATCTGCGCGGCGGCCTGTGCATCACAGTCCCAGGCGGTGCCGCCGCCAACCTGCCATGCGCCGAATGCGACACGGGAGACGGTGATGCCGCTTTGTCCCAATTGCTGTGTCTGCATGAATCAAAACGCTCCTTTCTGCGTGTGGAAATATGGAAAAGGAAAACATGCGCGTTCGTGTGAAGTGAACGCGCATGCCAAAAAGATTACTTGCTGACAATGGTCGTCAGGCGCACGGGCAGTTTGAAGGCGATCAACTGCTGCTTGATCATGGGAATATCCAGATCGCGGCTGTGCAGTGCGTCGGATGTAATGGCGCCTTCTGCCACGCCAGGCGCCAGAATCGCGGAAAAGTCCAGATCCTGTCCCTCGCCGCCCTCGGCAATGATCGGGATTTGCAGCGCCTGCCCCAAAAGACCGGTGGCATACAGGTCATATCCGCCGCCGATGCGTGCGGAATGGCGGCTGTAAAGCAGAATTTCACCCGCGCCAAGCTCCTGGACGCGGCGGGCCCAGTCAAGAAGATCCAGATCCACCATTTTTTCAGGCGACGCCGGAATGTCGGTCGGACCGCCGGTAAAGACGCGATATCCCCAATTGGTGCGGTCGGTATCGATACGCACACAGATGCGCGGGGAAGAAAATGTCCGGCATGCGGCACTGATCAGGCTGGGACGGCGTACGGCGATGGAGCCAAGTGCGATTTTATCCGCACCGCTGTCCAGAAGATCCGCAATCTGCTCCTGTGACAAAATGGAACCGCCGACCATGATCGGCAGATTGACGGCTTCCGCAACGCGGCTGACCGTCTCACAGGTCAGACGGTGGCTTTCATTTGTCGGAAATGCGTCGAACAGATACAGTTCATCCGCGCCCTGCTGCATGTAATACGCCGCGGCTTCCACTGCACTGCGCGGATCATTCAGACGATCCAGGACGGAAGCGCATTTGCCATGATCCAGATCGATGCGCGGAATAATTTTTTTGGCAAGCATGCGTCACTCCTCCTTTGCAACGGGGATTTCCATAAAGTTGGACAGCAGCTTC
>JAHZHV010000225.1 GCA_019420085.1 Christensenella sp. | reverse complement strand
GTAAACCGCACAAGCGATTCCTACTGCCGTGTCACACTGGATACCGAGGGCTATTGCGATAAGCGGGCCGCCGCTTTGGCACAGCTTGCACAGCGTACAGCCGCGCGTGCAATCCGCATCGGTCGTGTTGCACTTGAACCGATGAATCCTTATGAGCGCCGTATTCTGCACACCGCGCTTCAGGATCATCCGCGTGTCACGACATATTCCGAAGGTGAAGAACCCTATCGTCGGGTTATCGTCGTGCGCAAGTAACCTGTAAATTGTATGATAGGTTCTGTCAGGCGACACATTGGAAGCATAGAATTTCCAATGTGTCGCTTTTGTTTTCCATGCATACGCGCTTTACAAAATACGTCACTGCGCGTACAATTTAATGTGTGTTGTTATCTTGACACGATGTATGAAATGTGGATTTTTTGTTAGTTGTCCACATTTTCCACATCGCATCCACCAAGTTTCGGTGGAAATGTGGATAACTTTTCCAGTTTTTGTATGACATGGGGGTGCATCATGGCGGATTATTATGACGATACCATTGCGGCAATCGCCACCGCGCCGGGTGAGGGCGGCGTTGCAATTGTCCGCATCAGCGGCACAAGTGCACCTGATATTTTAAGCGTCTGCTTTCAAAGTCCAGGCGGGCATTGTCCGCCGGAAAAAATTCCGGATCATTTGATGCGTTATGGACATGTCATGCAGGCGGACGGTGAAATCATCGATGAAGCCATGGCGGTACTGTTTCGTGCACCGCGCTCCTATACACGCCAGGACGTCGCAGAGCTGCATGTCCACGGCGGTCGTCTGTGTGCGGAGCGAACACTGGCACGCGTTCTGGAACTGGGGGCGCGTATTGCAATGCCAGGTGAATTTACACGCCGCGCCTTTGAAAACGGACGCATTGATCTGACACAGGCAGAGGCAGTCATGGATGCGATTCGCGCCGAAGCATTGCTGGCCGGCCGCGCTGCACAAGAGCAATTAAGCGGTGCGCTGCGAAAAAAAATAGAATCCTTTCAGCAGGAACTGACGATGCTTCTTGCAAAAATAGATGCTGCAGCGGATTATCCGGATGAGGATTTGGATGAAGAGACACGCATACAGTGTGTGGATACATTCCGCTTTCTCGATGCACAGCTGACATCCTTACTTGCAAATGCAGCAGATGCGCGTCATATTCGAGATGGTGTGGCGACTGCTATTTTCGGTGCGCCAAATGCGGGAAAATCTTCGCTTTTGAATTTGCTTCTGGGCAATGAACGGGCAATTGTCACACCAATTGCCGGTACGACACGGGATACGCTTGAAGAACGTCTGACACTGCGGGGTCTGGTCTTCCGCCTGATCGACACAGCAGGATTGCGTCAGACAAACGATGCCGTAGAAGCCATTGGTGTAGATCGTGCACGCGACTGTATTCGTACCGCAGATATTTTGATATGTGTAATCGATGCAGCGGATCCGTCTTCGCTTGATGCGACGCTTCTTTCATCGCTTCCGGCAGAAAAACCACTGCTTGTGCTGCTCAACAAATCCGATTTGCCGGCTGTCATCGATCCCAAAACAATATCGAATCTCTGTCCGCATGCAGTCATTCTGCAAATCTGTGCAAAAACGGGGCAGGGCGCTGATGCCATTCGTGATGCCCTGTACAATGCAGCTTTATCTGAGCAAAAATATGACAGCTCGACGCTCCTTTTGGGAAACATGCGGCATGTGGAAACATTGCGCCGGGCAAAAACCGCACTTTCGCGCGGATTGCAAAGCGCATCAGACGGTGTGCCAATCGACCTGCTTGGCGTAGATGTACAGGAGGTCTGGCATATTCTCGGTGATATCACCGGAAACAATTGTGAAGAAAGTGTTATTGACACCATCTTTGAAAACTTTTGCGTAGGAAAGTAATGTTATCCACAATTTCCACCGCAATGTGGAAAAATTTTGTGGATAATGTGGATAACTTTGGGAGGAACTCACATGGAAACATATGACGCCGGGCGATACGACGTCGTTGTCATTGGCCTTGGACATGCAGGCTGCGAAGCGGCGCTGGCTGCTGCACGACTTGGTGCACGCACGCTTGCAATGTGTATTCAGCTGGAATCCATCGCATTGATGGCATGCAATCCCGCCATTGGCGGCACAGCAAAAGGACATCTTGTCCGTGAAGTAGACGCACTTGGAGGGGAAATGGGGCGCGCTGCAGACGCCTGCTGCATTCAATTTCGAATGCTTAATACCGCAAAAGGGCCTGCTGTACATTCCCTTCGCGGACAGGCAGACAAGCGTGCTTATCAAGCCTATATGCGCCATGCACTGGAAAAAGAAGAAAACCTGGATTTGGTACAGGCAGAAGCACGCGACATTGAAACATGCGACGGCCGTATTTGTGCCGTAACCACAACGACAGGCGCAAGATATGAAACGAAGTGTGTCGTTGTTGCAACCGGTGTGTACTTAAACGCCCGTACAATTGTTGGTGACGTCATCCGCTCTTCCGGACCAAGCGGTCTTTTTCCGGCAACCCATTTATCTGCATCGCTGATGCGCCTTGAAATTCCGCTGATGCGCTTTAAAACCGGTACACCGCCGCGTCTTGACGCACGTTCCATTGATTTTTCCAAGACGGACATCCAAAACGGCGACGAACCTCCCGTTCCATTTTCTTTCTTGACAGACAATCTTCAAGTAAAGCAGATTCCGTGCCATCTGACATCCACAAATCCCAAAACGCATGCGCTTTTGCGCGCAAACATGCACCGTTCGCCGCTTTATTCCGGCGTGATAGAAGGCACTGGCACACGTTATTGTCCTTCGATTGAAGATAAAGTCGTTAAATTCCCATCACGGGAACGGCATCCGATCTTTTTGGAACCGGAGGGACGTGACGGTCTTGAAATTTACGTACAGGGTATGAGTTCTTCCATGCCTGAACAGGTTCAGTTCGAAGCACTGCATACCATCGACGCATTATCGCATTGCCGCATGATGCGTACGGGATATGCCATTGAATACGATTGCATTCGTGCAGAAATACTGGATCATACGCTTTGCTGCAAGGATTTGCCCGGACTGTATTTTGCCGGACAAATTAACGGTACTTCCGGTTATGAAGAAGCTGCTGCACAGGGCATCATTGCCGGTATCAATGCAGCGCTATCCGTTCAGGGAAAACCATCCTTTACGCTCGATCGTGCAGATGCCTATATCGGTGTTTTAATCGACGATCTTGTTACAAAACAGACGCCGGAACCGTATCGAATGATGACCTCTCGCGCAGAATACCGTCTTATTCTGCGGCAGGATAATGCAGATTTACGCCTGACGGAAAAGGCACATGCGATCGGTCTTGCCGATGAACTGCGCTATGCGCGTCTTCAGCAAAAGAAACAGCAGTTCTCAGAAGGTATTGCAGCACTTGAAAGCGTCCGCATTCATGCGCGTGACATTCCGCAAAGCCTTTGTGCAGATATTGCGGCCGATTGCTCCTATACCGGCGCGCAGTTGATCAGCCGCGGCATTTCCTATACACAGATGCGCACACTTGTCCCCACACTGCCCGTATTAAACGCAGCAGCCTGTGAACAAATTGAAATTCATCTGCGCTATGCAGGCTACATCAGCCGGCAGCAAAGTCAAATCGATCAGTTCCGCCGTATGGAGCAGCATATTCTTCCGCACAATTTTGACTATAACCGGCTTGCGGCACTGCGTCTGGAAGCCCGTCAAAAACTCAATGCCATCCGCCCGCAGTCTCTTGGACAGGCATCTCGTATTTCAGGCGTTTCACCTGCCGATATCCAGGTTTTGATGATTGCTTTAAAGCATGGCCAACTGAAAGGAGATTCGCATGCTGCAAACTGAGCTGGCTGTGTTATTGTCGCAATTGCATTTGAGTGCACCGGCACAAACGCTGGAAAAACTGGAACTATATTGGGAACGCGTCAAACAGGCGCCGATCAATCTGACAGCGATCAAAACAGACGCCGATGCAGCGCTTTTGCATTTTGCAGATTCTCTCGCCCCGCTTGCTTTCAATTTCATTGCGGATCATGCAAAGCTGATTGATGTGGGAACCGGCGGAGGGTTTCCCGCTGTACCGCTTGCCGTCATGCGTGATGATATATCTGTCACGGCTATGGACGCAACACGTAAAAAAATCGACTTTATTCGGGAAAATGCGCCCGTATCCAATCTCACCTGCATACAGGCGCGCGCAGAAGAAGCGGGGCACGGTCCTTTGCGTGAAACATTTGATATTGCCTGCGCGCGTGCAGTGGCGCCGCTTAATCTCGTGGCAGAATATCTTGCACCATTTGTGAAAATCGGCGGCATTGCGATCGCCTATAAAGCGGATTTGACACAAGAGGAACTGGAATCCGGCATACGTGCTGCCAAAATGCTCGGACTTTCCATGCGCACGCCGATTTCCTTTTCACTCAACGGCATACAGACGATTTCACGCACACTTGTCGTATTCGATAAAAAACAGGCAACACCGCCGCGCTTTCCGCGTACAGGCGCGCATAAGAAGCCACTGTAATTCATATGGATTTTTCCAAAAAATTTCGTCGGACAACTTCCGACGCCTT
>JAHZHV010000224.1 GCA_019420085.1 Christensenella sp. | reverse complement strand
CACACACACGATTGGGATAAGTCCGGCGCTGATGGCTTTGTGCATCTTCTTGTTGACGGTCTCGTCCGTCTCGGCAAAATACTGACGGCGCTCAGAATGGCCGATAATGACATACTGTACGCCGGCTTCTACCAGCATGGCGGCGGAAATTTCGCCGGTGAAAGCACCCTTGTCCTCAAAGTGCAGGTTCTGTGCGCCAAGACCGATGTTGCTGCCTTCCAGCGCTTTGCGTGCTGCGGCGATATCGGTGAAGGGAACGCAGACGACGACGTCGCAGGCTGCGTCCGCAACAAGCGGCTTGAGCGCGTTGATCAGCGCTTCGGTGTCTGCGACAGTGTTGTTCATCTTCCAGTTGCCGGCGATAATGGGTTTACGCATGATGATTGATCTCCTTTAATCAGCAATATTGATTTTAAATTAAGAAGCGGACGGCTTGTCCGCAAGGGGAATACAAAGAAAATACAACTCTTTCGCCGCACGGCGCAAAAGCCGCGCGGCGAAAGACGGTTTTTTGAATGGATTACTTGTCCTGCAGTGCCGCAACACCGGGAAGCACTTTGCCCTCAAGGAATTCAAGGGACGCACCGCCGCCGGTGGAGATGTGGCTGATCTTGTCCGCAAAGCCAAGCTGCTTGGCTGCTGCCGCGCTGTCGCCGCCGCCGATGATCGTGATAGCATCGGAGTCGGCCATGGCCTGTGCTACAGCGATGGTACCCTTGGCAAAGTTGGGGAATTCAAATACGCCCATCGGGCCGTTCCAGACAACGGTCTTGGCGTTCTTGACAGCTTCGGCGAACAGTTCGCAGGTCTTGGGACCGATGTCAAGACCCTGCCAGCCGTCGGGAATTGCGCCTGCGTCGACAACCTGCGTGGCGGCGTCATTGCTGAAGGAATCGGCGATAACCGTGTCCACGGGCAGAAGCAGCTTAACGCCCTTTTCCTCTGCCTTCTTGATCATGTCAAGCGCATAGGGAATGTTGTCGGCGTCAAGAAGGGAGTCGCCGATGCTGGCGCCCTGTGCCTTGGCAAAGGTATAGCTCATGCCGCCGCCGATAATCAGCGTGTCGACTTTTTCAAGCAGATTGTTGATGACGCCGATCTTGTCTGCGACCTTGGCGCCGCCCAAAATGGCGACGAAGGGACGCGCGGGATCATCCAGCGCCTTGCCCATGAAGTCAAGCTCCTTGCCGATCAGGAAGCCGGCCACAGCGGGCAGATAGGCGGCAACACCCGTGGTGGAGGCGTGCGCGCGATGCGCGGTGCCGAAAGCGTCGTTGACGTAAATTTCAGCAAGGGAAGCCAGCTTTTTGGAGAACGCGGCGTTTTCTTCCTTGTCCTTGGAGGTCTCTTCCTTGTGGAAACGCACGTTTTCCAGAACGACGATTTCGCCTTCTTTGATCTCGGCGCACAGACGCTGTGCATCTTCTCCGACGACATCCTTTGCCATTTTCACGTCGCAGTCAACCAGCTGTGCAAGACGTGCGGCAACGGGAGCAAGGGAATACTCGGGCTTGAACTCTCCCTTGGGACGGCCAAGATGCGAGCAAAGGATGACCTTTGCATTGTGCTCGACCAGATACTTGATCGTCGGAAGCGCCGCCATGATGCGGGTTTCGTCAGTGATGACGCCGTCCTTCATCGGGACGTTGAAATCAACGCGTACCAGTACTTTTTTGCCGGATACGTTGATGTCTTCAATCGTTTTTTTGTTCATAAGTTCCTCGCTCCTTTGTCTGATTGAGAATCTATATGCCTTTTGGCAGTTATATTCAGTATACACCAAAAAAACCCGCGCTTGCAACAAGCGCGGGCGGGAAAGCGTGATTTTTCTGTTTGTTTTATCACAATTTGCTTATCTTTAAAAAAGAGATTGGCGCACCGCACAAAAGAAACACCAGCGGCAGGATTGTGCTCCGACATGAACGCCGGCGTACGGATACGATGCGCCGGAAATCAATATTCGGCACTTTTTACACATACGCAAAGCGCGTCCGACACTTCCGGCAGACGTTCCGCCTGCCCAAACTTTGTGACCGCAGTTGGGGCATATGACCAGGTGCCGCCGAAACTGGCGGATCGGACGTGTGTTGCCCAGCAGCAACAGGGGATGTGTGCGCATTGCTGACAGACGGCGCTGCTTTTTGTATTGTTTCTACATGCGCGCGTCATGCGCGCAAACGTTGAAAGCGGCGGTATTTTGTGTCGGCGCCGGTTGCTGCGCCTGTGACGAGATTACGGATGCAAGATTTTGCATTGCGTCTTCGATTCGGGACAGAGTTGTCATTGCCGTCGAGACGGCTATAAAGAAGGCATCCATTGAGCATGCAGGCAGCAAGGAAAAGCAGGACAGTCAACAGATTCTGGAATGCGATTGCAACGTGCACCTATGGCGCCAAGGACAAATACGATATAGGCAAACACTTCAAGAATCTGCGCAAGGACATGATGTCGGCGACGCATACAAATAATTCTTTTTGAAAATCTTAATAGAATCATTATATCATGTGTCAAGCAAGGCGGAAAGGAAAAATAAGGACCGATCTGTGTGATCGGCCCTTGTTTTTTTCATATGAAGCGATTACAGCGAAAGGTACGGCACGGCGGTGCGGTACAATACCTCATGTCCGCGTTCATTGGGATGGATACCGTCAAAGCACAGCAGATCCGAAATGCTGCGCTGGGACAAAAATGCGTCGCGCATGTCCACCAGCATCGTGCCCTTGAGCGCAGCGATCTTGCGCACGGCATTGGCATAGCGTTCCTGCCAGCGGTAGATATGCTGCACGTCGCCAAGCCAGTGCAGCACGGCGTCGGCGTCCAGAGAACGGGTTACCCACGAAAAATAACGGGAGGCTTCCACCGGAAGCGGCGTTGTCAGAACGGGCGTTGCACCAAAGCTGCGTACCCGCTCGATGAGCGCCGCCATATTCTGCGTGAATTGCGGCAGCGGAACGCGGGCAAAATGTTCTTTGTCAGGCGACTGGGCAATTTCCTTCCAGCGCATATCGCTGTCGTTGCCGCCAAATTCCAGTACAACGACCGTATCTTTATCCGGCGCCGCTTTTTCCAGCGCTTCAAAGGCATCCTGACAGGTGCGTCCCATAGACGACAGATTCTGTATGGAAACGCCTGTTTCATCTGCGAGGCGTTTGACACAGTTGTCTTGCAAAATGGTATACCGGCGTTTGTCTTCATTATAGATAACGCCCTTTGCGATCGAATCGCCGAGGATGATGATTTTTTTATTCATACGATCAACCTCCTGTTCTCTTGATTAAAAACAGTATATCTGGTATTCAATACCATGTCAAGTAGTATTACCAAAATCTAATTGTAATATTTATAACGCTGTGGTATGATCATGCCTGACGGAAAGATGCTGGTAGTCCGTCTGGATTTTGGAAGGAGACGTGTGTAAGGCTGCTATGGAAAGAAAGGCTTTTCTTGCTGCTGTTTCGGCGTTTGAACCTGCCCAATGGGATGCGATTCCGGATTTGGGTTTATACATGGATCAGGTTGTTACCTATGTGCTGGGTGTGCTGGAGCCGCTGTATGGCGAAGATGAAAA
>JAHZHV010000223.1 GCA_019420085.1 Christensenella sp. | reverse complement strand
GTTCCTGGGCTGGGCAATTGTGGGGCTATGTGCTGCCGTGTACATGATCTGGCTGCACCGCTTTTTGTCCGTGACGGGCGCACTTGCATTGCTTTGCCTGGCGCTGGCAATCGCCTGTGCAATCATGTATGCGCACTTAAAGGGTCGCGGCGCACGCAAATTTGAAACACTGGGATAATTTGTATCCAAAACAAAAGATCCCACTGCCGCCGTCTGTTTCTATACCCTGGAATCAGACGGCGGCACTTTTTATGCAAGTTGCATTCCGTTTTTAATCATGCTATAGTAAACGGGGTGTTGTACACGGCAACGCTTTTTTGTGTTGTCATGCAAACAAAAAGTACATCCATTTCCCCTGCACGGCAACGCGCAGCAGAAAACCGACTGGATTGGAAGAAATCAACATGGACGATAAATTTATCATTCGCGGCGGCAGGCGTCTTTGCGGGTCAGTGGAGATCAGTGGCGCAAAAAATGCAGCTGTAGCAATCATTCCTGCAGCGCTGTTATGTCAGGAGCCCTGCATCATCGATAACCTGCCTTCCATAAGCGATGTCGCCGTTTTGGTAGACATTCTGCGTTCCCTTGGCGCAAAAGTGGAAATGCAGACACCCAGCCGCATGGCAATTGATGCCTCGGGTGTGAATACATATCACGCTCCTTTTGAAAAAGTCAAGGCCATGCGCGCTTCATACTATCTGATGGGCGTGCTTCTGGGCCGTTTTGGCAAAGCCGAAGTCGCGCTGCCGGGCGGCTGTGAGATTGGCATGCGGCCAATGGATCAGCATATCAAGGGATTCGAGGCAATGGGCGCCGTGGCACGCCGCACCAGCGAGGGCTATTTTCTGGAAGCGGCGCCGCTTTGCGGCGGCGAAGTCTATTTGGACATGGCCAGTGTCGGCGCAACCATCAACATCATGCTTGCCGCAGTGCTTGCCGAGGGTAATACGATCATCGTCAATGCCGCCAAGGAGCCGCACGTGGTCGACCTTGCAAACTTCTTGTCCGCCATGGGCGCCAGCATCAAAGGCGCAGGAACCGATACAATCCGCATCCGCGGCGTAGAACGTCTGCATGGCTGTCACTACTCCATCATTCCAGACCAGATTGAAACAGGAACAATGATGATCATGGCCGCTGCTACCGGCGGCGACGTTCTGATCACTAACGTCATCCCGCCGCATCTTGAATCGATCTCCGCCAAGTTGATCGAATCGGGGGCGCGCATTGAAGAAAGCGAGGATTCCATACACGTCATGGGCGTGGAACGGCCTCGTGCAATCAGCATTTCTACGCTCCCATATCCCGGTTTTCCGACCGATCTGCAGCAGCCGATTACCGCCTACCTGGCCCGCGCGCAGGGAACGAGCGTCATTACCGAGAACATCTATGAATCACGTTTTCGCTATGTCGACGAGCTGATGCGCATGGGCGCCAACATCCGTGTGGCAGGACGCGTAGCAATTGTTGATGGTGTAGAAGCGCTGCATGGTACATCCATCACGGCATGGGATCTGCGCGCCGGTGCTGCCATGATCGTCGCCGGTCTCTGTGCCGAAGGCGAAACACAGGTACGCCGCCTGCGTTACATCGATCGCGGTTATGCCAATATCGAAGAAAAACTCCGCGCACTCGGCGCGGATATCGTACGCGTACCGGATCCGGATTCTGCGGGTTACTAAAATAAACACGAAAAAACACGTCAGGAAAAGTTTTTCCTGACGTGTTTTTTTGCAGCATGTGCAGATTGACAGATATACGCTGCAATCGCTATACTAAAACACAGAAACAAACGGAACTGCCAATATGAAAAACACGGAGGCTTTTTTTCATGCACAAAACCATACTTGGCATCAACGGCACCCGTTTCACCATCAATGCACGTGCAACCTATGCCGAAAGTAAAAACGAAGCCGTACATGGCCTGCTTTTCAATGCGCGATTTATTCAGGGCGTCTTCGACGATCACGCCGATCCGGCACGATTTCACCGTTTCGGTATGCAGTTTGATCCTGACGCCAACACCGATGCACTCATTGCCGCACTGCCGCAATGGTATCGATTTGGTCTGCGCGCATTTACCGTCGGCCTGCAGGGCGGCGGCCCCTGCTATACACTGGACAACGCAACGATCGACAACAATCCGTTTTCTGCCGATGGCACATCAATCGACAAGCGCTGTCTTGCCCGACTGGACCGGTTAATTGAAGCGGCGGATTCCATCGGCATGGTCGTTATTGTCAGCATCCTGTATCCGTTCCAGCTGCACCGGCTGCACGGCGATACGGCATGTGAAAATGCCGTCGCAGCAACCGCACGGCATCTGCGGCAAAAAGGCTATACCAATATCATCATCGAACCGTGTAATGAGTTTAACTACAATCCCGATGCGCCCGATATCGTACGCACGCCTCAGGGTATGTGCCGCCTGTTGGATATCGCACGCACGCAAAGCGGCGGCATGCCGGTCGGCTGTTCCGGTTCCGGCGGGCATTTTTGTCCCGAAGTCATTGCAAACTCTGACGTCGTTCTCATCCATGGGAACGGCCAGACGCGCAACAGGCTGCACCAGCTGATTGTACAATGCCGTGCTCTGCGGCCCGACGCGCCGATTGTCGTCAACGAAGATTCCGCCGACCTGTCTAATTTTGAAGTGTGCCTGCGTGACGGCGTTTCCTGGGGCTATTACAACAACTTCACCAAGCAGGAACCCCCTGCGGACTGGTCGGTACAAGACGGGGAAGATCTGTTTTTTGCCCTCCGCATGGCAGAAGCGCTTCATTTAAGTGTCCCCGAATTCCCGCCGCAGGAACAATTCCATCTGCATGGCTTTGAACGCCGTTTTGCACTGGATGCGGCGCGCTATCCGCGCTTTTGTCCATGTCAAAGCGGCGATAAGGCGCATTTTGTGCGTCTGGCAGCATTGTATCCGGAACAGGTGGACTTTGTCGAATTCTTCCTGGATGACCGTTGTATCGATACCGTCTACGACGCACCGTATCTTTTGAATATGAAGGAAAACTGGCTGCAGACGCCGCTGATCGGCAATTTTGACGCATGCCGCAAATGGGCGCGCGTAACATTGCGAAACGGTCAGACGGTGGACGTGTGTGCCGCAGAATAACCGCAAAAGGAGGACTTTTCGATGCTTTCACAGGAAATCAAATTGCGCATGCTGCGCCGCAGCGCCGGCGCGATCGACGTTGTCATGGATACCGATACTTACAACGAGGTCGACGACCAGTACGCGCTGTCCTATATGCTGCATTGTCCCAGCCGTCTGCATGTACAGGCCATCTACGCCGCGCCCTTTTCCAATGAAAAGGCTGCCACACCCGCAGAGGGCATGCAAAAAAGCTACGATGAAATTTTTAACATCCTGCGCCTGAACGGACGGGAGGATCTTTTCCCTATTGTCCATCGCGGCAGCACCGCCTATCTGCCGGATGAAAAAACACCCATCGAAAGCGATGCAGCACGCGATCTCGTCGCGCGTTCGCGCAGCTACGACAGTACACATCCGCTGTACGTCATCGCGCTTGGCGCAATCACCAACATCGCCTCCGCAATCCTGCTCGATCCAACGATTCTGGAGCGCATCGTCATCGTCTGGCTCGGCGGAAACGGCAACGACTGGCACGACTATCGCGAATTCAACCTGCAGCAGGATATCGCCTCGGCACGCATCGTACTGCAAAGCGGCGGCGCCGTCGTACAGATACCTGCCTATGGCGTGGCAAGCGCATTGACAACACCCATGCAGGAAGCCGAATACTGGCTGCGCGGCAAAAACGCACTGTGCGACTACCTGCTGGACATCACGCTTGCGGAAATGGCCGATAAAGTCAAAACCGGCGTAGGCTCACGCAAAATTTGGGATATCAGTGCCATCGCTTATCTAACGGACGAAAAGGAAACGATTGCACGCGCCAAACTTGTCCCCGCACCGCTGCCACTATATGATCACAGCTTTACCATTCCCGCGGATGCGCCAAAGATCATGCAGGTCTATTACTTTGACCGGGACTGCGTCTTCCGCGACCTGTATCGTCGTTTGAGCGCCAATATCCGCACGTAATCTGCACTTCATTTTTCGGTATCACAGGCGCAAAACATTTCATCCCCGCGTCGATATCTGTCTTTTGCGTGCACATGATACATAAAAATCGAATGGTTTGTTATGGAAACAATTATCATCGCAGCAGTTTTTATTCTCGCCACTGTATGGTTCTTGCAGCAAAAAAAAGAAGCTGAGCAACAGAACTGCGAAACACAGAAAAATTGGATAAAATCTCAATATGCGCAAATAACATCGCAGGGATTCATTGTTACCAGCAGAGTAGACGATGCGCAAAATCGTTTTTCTCTTGCAATAGATGATGTCCATGCACGTTGGATACTTCTTGATGCCGTCAGGCAAAGCCGCCGCAAGTACGCATTCTCTGATCTGATTCGCTATGACTTGTATCAGAATATCACAACCAAAATTCAAGACGAAAGCGCGGCAACTCTCACTGCAACACAAACATATACCGTCAGAAAAATTTGCCACGCGATGCATTTGGATCTCGTTGTCCATGATGCAAATATGATGCACCGTTCGATCACGTTCTTAGACACCTATACGCCGACACACACCAGCAAGTACCATCAGGCATATAAGACCGCACAGAATATCATTGCACTGCTGGATTACATCGACGCAAACCGCAATCGTTCTGTTCCGACAGACATGCCGGAAAATTCACTTGATATTGCACTGAACAAAAAGGATCTTGCACAAAGTATTGTTATACTGCTCAATTACATCAAAGACAACCGTGATTGCTCTGCTTTGATCAGCACGCAAGCCAACACAGCGAATATTGCGTTGACAAAAGAGGAACCGCAATCACCGGCGGAACAATGTGAACCGCAGCAGATAACGCTGTGGGATCTCGCTTCTCCGCTGACACAGAGAGAGGAAAACAACCGCATCAAGGAATCCGATTCCCAGGCAGACGACAACCCGCACCAATAAGCGCAGCATTCCATGTATTTTGCCGCGTTTTCTGTAAATATTCTGCGGTGTAAAGGCAAAAAGCAGAAGAAACGAAAAAACGATCGTTTCTTCTGCTTTTTTTAAAGAAAAGTCGGGATTTATGCCTCGTCCTGCATCATCTGCTTGACCTTCATCAGGCGCACAATGCTGCTGCGCTCGGCATCCTCCAGCTTCATGGTAATCATACGGATATTCTGCTGCGCTTCGGGAATCATGATGTGTTCCAGCGCATTGACACGACGACGTGTACGCTCCAATTCCGCGGCAAGCATGTCGCACGCCTTTTCACAGGCGGCAAGTTCAATCAGCAATGGATACAGCTGCGCCATTGCGATGACGGCGCTGTCCAGCATACCGGAAGTAAATGCAAATCCATACGGAAGATCGATCTGTGCATCGCCGTCCTGTGCGCTTTCCAGCGTCGGCACTTCCACGCCCATGATATTTCGGGTACCGCAGACAATGCCCGTCTGTGCGGCCGGAATCAAAAATGCCTGTTCAACCTGTTTTTCTCCCATAACAGACTGCGCAACGGCAAAGCGTCCCATCGCCTGGGAAAGCGCATTTTCCACACGCGTACGCAGCGTGCGATTCTGTGCAATCAGCTCCATAAACTGACGCGCCATCTCATCCTGCTTATCCTTGAGCAGCTTATGTCCGCGCGTGGCAGTTGCCAACCGTTTTTTCTGACGGTTGAGCTCCATGCGCGTGGGATTGACGATTGCGGCCATCAGCCTTCCTCTCCTTCGTCCTTGGGATAGTAGCGTTCAATCAACGTCTCACTGATACGTTTGAGCTCGCTCTTGGGCAGAATGGATAAAAGCTTCCAGCCAAGGTCAAGCGTCTCCTCAATCGAACGGTTCGTTCGATATCCCTGAGAAACATACTCCTTTTCAAACGCATCTGCGAATTTTGCATAAAGCTTATCCGTCGCCGACAACGCACTCTCACCCAGAATAACGGCAAGTTCCGCCGCATCGCGGCCGCGCGCATAGGCCGAAAAGAGCTGGTTCATCGTATTGGAGTGATCCTCCCGCGTCTTTCCTTCGCCGATTCCCTTATCCTTTAAGCGCGACAATGACGGCAGTACGTCAATCGGCGGCGTAATGCCCTTCAAATGCAGTTCACGAGACAGAATAATCTGTCCCTCCGTGATGTAGCCGGTCAAATCGGGAATCGGATGCGTCTTATCATCCTCCGGCATGGTCAGGATGGGCAGCTGCGTAATGGAGCCCGGTTTCCCCTTGATACGGCCTGCACGCTCATACAGTGATGCAAGGTCCGTGTAAAGATACCCGGGATAACCCCGCCGGCCCGGCACCTCGCGCCGCGCCGCGGAAACCTCACGCAATGCCTCGGCGTAGTTCGTCAAATCCGTCAAAATAACAAGCACATGCATGCCAAGTTCATATGCAATATACTCCGCACAGGTAATCGCCATACGCGGCGTTGCGATACGCTCAACCGCAGGGTCATTTGCAAGGTTGCGGAACATGACGGTACGCTCAATCGCACCCGTACGGCGGAAGTCCTCAACAAAGAACTCGGACTCTTCAAACGTAATACCGATTGCACCGAATACAACGGCAAATTTATCGCTGCTGCCAAGCACACGCGCCTGACGGGCAATCTGTGCAGCCAATTCCTGATGCGGCAGGCCGGAACCGGAGAACACCGGCAGTTTCTGCCCGCGTACCAGCGTATTCAATCCGTCAATGGCAGAAATACCTGTCTGGATAAACTCTGCCGGATAGTCGCGTGCGGCAGGATTCAGCGGCGCGCCGTTAATATCAAGCCTTTTTTCGGCAATCAGGGCGGGACCGCCATCGATCGGATTTCCCATACCGTCAAAGACACGGCCCAGCATGTCGGGGCTGACGGACAATTCCTGCCCATGCCCGACAAACCGCGCGCGGGAACGGCTGATCTGCAGTCCCTGAGAACTTTCAAACAACTGTACCACGCAGCGTTCGCCATCCAGTTCCAACACACGGCCGATGCGCACGCCCTGTGGTGTCATGATCTCGACCAGTTCGTCATACTTTGCATCGCGTACGCCGTCAACGACCATCAGCGGTCCGACGACCTCGCTTATCGTCTTATACTCCTTCAGCATCGCTGTGACCTCCGCTTTGCAGTTGTTCGTATTGCTCGCGCACCGCATCGTGAATACGGCGGTACGTCTGCGCCCATTCGTCTTCGGGAACGGCCTTCATGCGGCCAATCTGTTCCCGAACGGGCATTTGACTGATCTGCGAGAACGGCACGCCTGCATCCAGCGCCTCCAGGCCCTGCCGGTACCAGCTTAAAATGATGCGCAGCATGCCCACCTGCTTTGCAGGAGAGGTATACGTATCCACCGGATCAAACGCAATCTGATGCAAATAATCCTCGCGAATGCAGCGGGCGCATTCAAGCGCCAAACGGTCCTTCTCGCCCAGTGCATCGACACCGACCAGACGGACGATTTCATTCAAATCGCTTTCCTGCTGCAGCAGTGCCATCGTACGCTTCACCTGCGACGACCAGCGATGCGATACCTCCCGATCAAAATACGTATGCATGGTGTCGGCATACAGCGAATAACTGCGCAGCCAGTCAATGGCCGGAAAATGCCGCTGATAGGCAAGCTGGGAGGAAAGGCCCCAGAAGACCTTGACAATGCGCAGCGTTGCCTGGCTGACCGGTTCGGAAGTATCACCACCCGGCGGCGACACCGCGCCGATAGCGCTGATGGCGCCGTAGCGCTCCTGCGTACCAATGCAGCGCACGCTGCCGGCACGTTCGTAGAACTCGGCAAGCCGCGCCGAAAGATATGCCGGGTATCCTTCTTCGCCGGGCATTTCTTCCAGCCGGCCGGACATTTCACGCAGTGCCTCAGCCCAGCGGGATGTGGAATCTGCCATGATCGCCACGTCATATCCCATATCGCGGAAATACTCAGCAATCGTAATGCCCGTATAAATCGACGCCTCGCGTGCCGCAACAGGCATATCGGAAGTATTCGCAATCAGCGTCGTGCGTTTCATCAGCGGCAGTCCGGTGCGCGGATCGTTCAATTCCGGGAACTCCTGCAAAACGTCCGTCATCTCATTGCCGCGTTCACCGCAGCCGATGTAAACAATAATATCGGCATCTGCCCACTTGGCAAGCTGATGCTGCACGACAGTCTTGCCCGAACCAAACGGACCGGGGATTGCCGCTACACCGCCCTTTGCAATCGGAAACAGTGTGTCAATGACACGCTGGCCGGTTACCATCGGCTTTTTGGGCACCAGCTTCTGTGCAACCGGACGCGCGCGACGCACCGGCCAGCGCTGCAGCATGGGCAGTTCCACGATGCGCTTGTCTTCCAGTTCCAAACGGGCAATCGGCTCCACAATCGTTGCCATGCCGCTTGCAATCCATGTCACACGCCCCTTCATATTCGGCGGCACCATGATCTTCTGCGTCACAGCAGCCGTCTCCTGCACAACACCCAGTGCATCGCCGCCCTCGACCAGATCGCCGACCTTGGCCAGCGGCTCAAAGAGCCACTTTTTCTCATGATCCAGCGCCGGATAGTCCATGCCGGGCGTAATGCGGTCGCCTTCGCGTTCAAACATCACCCGCAGGGGCCGCTGAATGCCGTCGGCAATGCTTTCAATCAAACCGGGTGCAAGCTCTACGCAAAGCGGCGCACCGGTAGCATACACCGGATCGCCCAGTCCCAGTCCCGCCGTCTGTTCGTAAACCTGAATGGACGCCCGATCGCCGCGCAGTTCGATGATCTCTCCAATCAAACGTTTTTCACCGACGCGCACGACTTCGTACATCTCCACATCACGCATGCCCTCTGCCACAATCAGGGGACCGGCGACCTTGCAGATGCGTCCGACGGCGCCTTCGTTACTCTGTCGCTGTGTCTGCATATCATTCCTCTTTCTGTGCGTCCTCGGCCAATGTCGTGCCGATTGCGCGTTCCATGTTGCTCTGAATCTTGCGCATGCCGTATCCGTTGGAACCGCCCCGATCCGGAATCGTCAAAATGATCGGAAAGGGGTGATCTACATATGAATCAATCGTCTCCTGCGCAAGCTGCGCCGCCTGTTCGGTGACCAGAATAATACGGTAGCCTTCACGTGCCAGCGCCACAATCGCCGCCGCAGCACTTTGCGCATCCGAGACGGCACGTGTACGCACGCCCAAACTGCGGAACGCCATAATGCTGGCCGCATCGCCTACGGCCGCCATTGCATTTTGTTCACGCTGCTGCATTTACGCCACCCCTTCCGGTAGAATTTCATCCGCCGTCAGCGGCAATCCCGCCGCTTTGGCAGCGAACACAAGGCGCAGATTCCGGCATTCCGCCGTCTTTGCCACCAGATAACAGGCGATACGCACAATGCCGTCGCCGTCATAACGTCCCTGTGCCAAAAGCGCATAGGTGCGCCGATTGAGTTCCCGTTCAAAAGTATTGAAATCCTCCGGCACCTGCCAGACGCTTTTCCCTGGCGCTTCCACCAGCATCTGTTCGCACTTTTGCGCTTCCCAGCCAAGCGCCGCCGCACGGCTTCTGGCAAGGGCATTTACCGCATCCGCACGCTGTTCAAAATATTCCCGAAGCGTTGGCACGCCGCAATCGCGAACCGTATCGTGAATATGCGCAAAAATCGCCCTGTCAATCGCCGCGGAAATCAGCCGCGGCGGTGTGTCTTTATCCACGCCGTCCAAATGACATGCAAAACCCGGTCCGAGCGATGCGAAATCGCCGCATCGCACGCAGGCTGCCAGAAGTTCGGGATCAAACGCGCCGCCCTGCAGCAAAAGCGGCGTTGCGTCGCGGCCGGTGACAGCACATTTATAAAGAACGTTCAGATTATGCGCATCCGTCTGCAATAAAAACAGTTCCAAAAGCGCACGCTGTCTGGTGATCGACAGCAGTGTTTCCACCGTGTCACGCTGCACCTGATCGATCGCCTGCATCACATCCTGCTGCGCTGCCGCATAGCCGTGCGCCTCAAGCTGTGCCGCTGCCTCATCAAGCGGTGCCTGCAACAGGGAAAGCCACGTGTTTTTATCCAAAAGCGACTTTTCCAGCACACTGACCCGCCCGACCGCATATGCAGTATCCGGCACGGGAAACGGCGTCGCCTCGTGCGCCGAAACATCGTCGCGCCTGTGCTTTGCCACCATCAAGGCTCATTCCTCCACATCAAATAAAAGACGTGCAATCTGCGGTTCCGCATCGCGGCGCACCTGCTGCAGGATGCGCGCATATGTCACATCCACATCATACGAAGCGCCGCTCATATACACGCCGCCATCAAAATCGCCGTCCGCATCGCTTAAAATAAGCGTCGCGCCAAGTTGCTCCTGCCAATCGGCAAGCTTTGCAGTGCACAGTGCCCGATCGCGCGCGCAAACCGTCAGCGTTGCGCCGTCCTTCGGGGCATTTTCCAGCACGAGACGCTCCAGGAACGCCTCACGCGTCTTGGCATCAGCCGCGCAAAGCGTCTCAAGCGCTGCATCAAATGCCTCATCCAGCAAGCGCCGGCGGGCCGCAAGGTTATTCTTGCGCACTTCAAGCTGCGCAGAAAGGCGTGCGCTCTGTAAAATCTGTGCGCATTCCTCCTGCGCGCGCGCGCGGATATCCTGTGCATCGCGCTGCGCCGCATCCAGAATCTGCGCATGCCGCCGTTCCGCCTCATCGCGGCCGTTTTTTTCGATTTCGCGCACCTGTTCGCGGCTCTGGCGGCGAATTTTTTCCAAAATACTTTCGGTACTCATATCGTTATCTCCCCGCCAACTCGTATTCTTATGCCGCTTAGATTCCGTACAGCAACAGAATGGAGATCAGCAATGCAAGGATGGCGTACGTCTCAACCAATGCCGTCATCGTAATACCGCGTGCGGAAGAACCGGGCTGCTTTGCCGTCAGATAAACGGCGCTTGCCGCAACATTGCCCTGCATAATGCCGGAAATCAGACCGACCACAGCAATGGGCAAACAGGCAAAGAAAAATCCCCAACCCTGCGTCATGGTTACTTCCATCAGCGTGCCGCCCAGAAGACCGGTGCGGCTAATAACCAGGATCGCAACCAGGAATCCATAAATACCCTGCGTACCGGGCAGCGCCTGAATCAACAGGAGCTTGCCGAACAGATCAGGCTGTTCGGACAATACGCCCGCCGCGGCCTTACCCGCGCGCTGCACGCCGATTGCAGAACCGATGCCCGCGAAAATCGCCGCACAGGCTGCGCCGAAAATTGCCAGCGTCATACCGTCAATTGCTTTGAACATTGTCTTTTTCCTCCAAGCATTATTTGTTGTCGTTGCCTGCCACGTCGACGTAGCGCTGTGCAAACGTCAACGGTGCGAACTCCTCGCCGCCGCCCTCATAGAACTTGCCGAAGAATTCAATATACTGAAGCCGCGAATCGTGCACATAAGCCGAAAGCAGCCCCATTACAAGGTTAAACAGATGACCCGCCACATAGATCAGCAGCGAGCAGATAAAGCCCAGAACGCTGCCCTGTACAAGGCCGGCCAAAAGGTTCATGACCATACCGATAACGCCCGTGGCCATGCCAAGTGCCAGGATACGCGAATAGGACAGAATATCGCTCATATAACCTGTCACGTTGTAAAGGCCGCCAAGTCCGCCGGTAATCTTGCCGAAAATGCCCTTTTTCTCCCGTCCCGCCGTACACAGGATAACTGCCGCGCCCAATATGGCAAGCGGGGCGCCCAAAAAAGACAGCGGCTTTAAAAACAGACAGCCCAGACCCGTAATCAGCAGCATCCAGGAAAGATCATCAAATATGCCGTCCCAAAAGCGGCCTGCACGCGCCTTTTGCACCATGTCAAGCACAAGTCCGGTGAAAAGATGCAGCACGCCCACAATAAGGGAAAAGATCAGCATCTGCATCGGATTATCCAGCGGCGAAAACAGGATCGGATGGAATGCCTCGCCGAAATAGCTGCCGAACAATACGCCGAAGATCATCGTACTTGCACTGCCGAACAACAGCACATCCGTCAGCTTGGCCGCTTCACCGCGCGGACGCGTCATGCGCTTAAACGCATAGCCAAGCACCAGAAGGAGCAGTCCATACCCGGCATCGGCCATCATCATACCGAAAATCAGCCAATACCAGATGCTCATAACGGGATTGGGATCCAGGGAATGATATCCCGGGCGGGAAAACATATCCGTAATTGTCTCAAACGGCGATACAAACCGATTGTTTTTTGCAAGCGTGGGCGGCGTATCATCCTCTTTCGGATCTTCCAGCACCGTCACCGCCCCCGGCGCGGCCTGCTGCACGCATGCACACAGTTCCTGCGCCCTGTCCTGCGGCACCCAGCCGGTCAGATACACGGTACGCGCCGTGTGGGAAACCGCCACATCGCTGCGTGCCACACTGGCAAGCCGGCTCTCCAGCAAAAGCTCAAAAGCCGCTGCGTCACTGCACAAATCGCGCAGCCGCTGCGTTGCGCTTTCACGCTGTGCCCGACAGTCTGCAAGCGCACCTTCCACCTGCACGCAGGCATCTTCTACCGTACCGCTTTGCAGCGGAATATTCTCCGGTTCAAACCCGCCCGCACGAAGCGCAGAGGCCGTATGCTGCATATCCTCCCTGGCGCAGACGCACACAAGCGCCGCCCGATCGCCGGCCTGTCCAACGGTGCAGATGACAACGTCGTCGCCCAGATCTTCCACAAGGCGCGGCAGGACGTTTTCCCGGGCAAAGCCGGTCAGATACGCCGTATAGGCATTCACTGCCAAAGATTCAACCGGCACCTCCAGCTGCCGCCACGGTGCAAGCGCAGCAAGACGCCTTTTGAGCGTTTCCTCTTCCGCGTCAAGCGCATCCAGCTGCCCCAAAAGCGCCTCGGTCTTCGTTACAGCCCCGTCCGCATCGGGATGATCCGCAAATATCGTATCCGCCTGTACCTGTGCACGGCCTGCAAACATGCCGCGCTTTTTTCGAAACGGCGCGGTTTTTTCATAAACACTCTGCACGCGCGAAAGCTTCGCACGCGCCTGAGACGCCTCGCCGCTTTGTGCATCACGCTGCATCGGCATAAATCCGCCGAATGCCTGCAGCGCCTCCACAAGCGCTTTCTGATCATCCGCCATACAGACAATAAGCGCCTTTTTCATCGGTAAAATCATTTGCCCGACGTCCCTTCTTCAACAATGAAACCACATGTTTCCAGAATATATGCCCTGGCACGCGCAAGATGGGGCCGCAATGCATCGATCTGACGCTGATCCGCCTGCGCACCGTCGGCGATCATCTGCCGATACGTCTTTTTGGCGTTGGTCTGCGCCTCCGCGACGCTTGCCTCCGCAGCAAGCTGCGCGCTTTTTTTCACTTCCGCCGCCTCCGTCTCAGATTCCGCCACGCGCCGGGACACATAGGCGCGCGCCTGCTGTGTGGCGCGGCTGACCTGCTCTGCGGCCAGTTGCTCTTCTTTTTTGATCTGTTCCAGTATGGCCATATCATGTCCCTCCCTACAGAATCACCAGCCGCCTGTATGCGGCACAGTTTTTCACATGTGTTAAAATACTACAGTCTGATTATACGGATTCTTAACAGCAAATTCAACCATCCGTTGGGTTATTTTGCCGTTAACGTGCTATAATATATGCAATTTTGAATCAAATCACACAGCAGGAAAGGAGCTGCGCCGTCCATGAAACTGCGTTCTGTCCGCACGTTGTCACGCAAGCCGCAGGCACAAAAGCTTGCCGCCTCCATCATTGTGCTTTCCATTGTGGAGCTGGCGCTGCTTGCACTTGTTGTCGCACAATCGCTGGCCGAACGGGACGACATCTTCTCCCTGTATCGCCTTCCCGCGATTTCGGCACTTGCCGTTCTTGTGGCATTTGACGTGCTTTCGTCAATATACACCGCGCGCACACTGCGCCGCTGGCAGCAGGAAGTATCAAGCGTGCAGGACAGTCTTGCCATGGTTGAACAGCTAAACGGTACGCTGCGCGCACAGCGGCACGACTTTTTAAACCACCTTCAAGTTGTCTACGGTTTGATTGAAATGAACGAATTTTCCGAAGCCGCAGATTATATTCACCGCGTTTCGGCCGACATCCAGGATGTCTCGCGTGTGCTGCGTACGAAAAACGCCGCCGTCAATGCGCTTCTGCAGGCAAAATATGCCATGTGCCAAAAACAGGGCGTGGCCTTTGACATGGTCATCAAAAGTCAGATGGATGATCTTCCCATCGAGGACTGGCAGATGTGCCGTGTCCTTTCCAACCTGATTGATAATGCCGTGGAAGCCATGCGCGAAAGCGCAACATCCGGCGTACTGCGTCTTGTGCTGGAGCAGGATGCACAAAACATTTGTTTTCGCGTGGAAAACAACGGCCCTGCCGTACCCGATGCCCTTGTGCCGTCTATTTTTTCTGCCGGTGTTTCCACCAAAGGGGATGGACGCGGTACGGGGCTTTCGATTGTACGGCAAGTCCTGCGGGAAGGCGGCGGCGACATTGCCTATCGCAGAAGCGGAGACTGGACAATCTTCGAGGGCATACTGCCCCGTGCAGGTACAAAAACCGTTTCTTCGACAGTTGGATCGTAAAAAGTGGGTTTGCGTACAAAAACAGTTCTTATCATGCGGCACATTGTGATACGATAGACTCGTAACAAAGCCGCGCAGCACATGCTGCGCATCAGAAAGGAGTCTTGTGCCTTGCTCAGTTATCTGGCAACGTTTTCGCTCATTGCTGCGATTGCGCTGATTCTCGGCATTGCGCTGGTCATTGTGGAGATGTTTATTCCCGGCTTCGGCCTGCCGGGTATCAGCGGCATCATCCTGATTGCACTTGGCATTTACCTGCAGGCCTCCAGCGTCCAGGAAGCCGTACTGCTTTTGCTGTGTGTCGTAGCGATACTAAGCATCGCGTTGTTTGTCATGTTGTTTTTTACAGGCAAAAAGCGCGTAGAAAAAAATCCAATTGTACTTCACACAAGCATCAATCCTGCACCGCAGACGGATATGAGTTACTTTATGGGCCGTGAGGGGACGGTCAGCACGCCGCTTCGTCCGGCCGGTATCGCCGATTTTGATGGCGTACGCCTGGACGTCGTTGCAGAAGCCGAATTCGTCGAAGCAGGACAGCGGGTACGCGTCATCCGTGCCGATGGCAATCGCATTGTCGTGCGTCATATCAAGACCTGAGAAAAATACAAATTTTGTCTCATCATTTATTTTTAAGAAGGAGAAGGTATTCTATGTTGTCATTTGAAATGATCTCCATCGCATTGATCGCGATCGTGCTGATCCTGTTTTTGATCGTGTTCTTCACGTTCGTACCACTTGGTCTTTGGATTTCCGCGATGGCCGCCGGCGTACGCGTCAGTATTGCGACGCTTGTCGGTATGCGTATCCGCCGCGTCACACCCGCCCGCATCATCAACCCGATGATCAAGGGGTTTAAGGCCGGTATTGACGTCACCATTGACAAGCTGGAAGCACATTATCTTGCGGGCGGCAACGTGGACCGCGTCATGAATGCGCTCATCGCCGCACAGCGGGCCGATATTCCGCTGGAGTTTGAGCGCGCAGCCGCCATCGATCTGGCCGGACGCGATGTGCTTCAGGCCGTACAAATGAGCGTTAATCCCCGTGTCATTGAAACGCCCGTCGTTGCTGCAATTGCAAAGGACGGCATTGAACTTCGCGCCAAGGCGCGCGTAACGGTTCGCGCAAACATCGACCGCCTGGTTGGCGGCGCCGGCGAGGAGACCGTCATTGCACGCGTCGGCGAAGGCATCGTTACAACCGTCGGTTCTTCCGCCACCCACAAGCAGGTTCTGGAAAACCCGGACTCCATCAGCCGAACGGTATTGAGCAAAGGTCTGGATGCGGGTACCGCTTTTGAAATTCTTTCAATCGACATTGCAGACGTTGACGTCGGACGCAACATCGGCGCACAGCTGCAGATGGATCAGGCGGAAGCCGACCGCCGCATTGCACAGGCAAAGGCCGAGGAACGTCGTGCCATGGCCGTTGCCAAAGAACAGGAAATGAAGGCTTACGTGCAGGAGATGCAGGCCAAGGTTGTCGAAGCTGAAGCACAGATCCCGCTTGCCATGAGCGAAGCACTGAAAAACGGTAAGCTGGGTGTGATGGATTACTACAACATGCAAAATGTCAAATCCGATACCGCAATGCGTGAAGCCATCGGACGCATGGGACAGACCGACGCCGCGGAATAACGGTTTTCGGCTTTCCAGATCCATGCAGGAGGTGATCATTTGGACGTAATCGTCGTTCTGCTGATTTTCGGCTTTGTCTTTCGCTCCGTGTTAAAGCAGAAGACAAACGCCCAAAAGGCGCAGCGGCCGCACAGCGTACAGCAGCCGCGTGTGGCGCAGCGGCCACGTATCGTAAAACAGGCAAATGCGGTACCGCCGGCACGTACGGCACAGCAAGCGCAGGTTTCGCCGCAAACCCAGCCAACCATGCAGCCGCGTGTCGCACAGCAAATGCAGCCGCGCCACAATGAATATGTACCCACGCAGGCGGAGGGATTTGCCGGCGAAGGGGACAAAGCGCGGTATCATACGCGCGAGGTTTCCTGTCAAAGTGCAGGCCATGCGCCTGCACAACATGCTACTGCAGCGCAGCACGTACATATCGAACATGTCGAGACACAGGCAGAAGGATTTGCCGGTGAAGGCGATCCCGGCCGGTACCACAGCCGTAAAATCTCCTGCCAAAGTGCAGGTCATACGCCACCTGCGAAAGTACAGCCAAAGCTTTCACTCAATCAAAATAGCCTGATGCAGTCTGTCATTTGGGCACAAATACTCGACAAGCCGCATGCACTGCGCAGCATCAGGAGGTTTTAACAGATGAGCATCCGCGTACTGATCGCCGATGACGAAGACGGCATGCGCCTTGTGCTGCAGAAGGCTCTGCAGCGTCACGAAGATATTACAATTGAAGCTGCTGTGCACAACGGACAGGAAGCGTTGGAGCAATTTGAAACGCTCCGTCCGGATCTGGTCTTTCTTGACGTGGAAATGCCGGTATGCGATGGTCTGGAAGCCGCACGGCGCATTCAGGAACTTTCACCGGATACACCAATCGTTTTTGTTACGGCGCACGAATCGTATCGACCGCAAGCCTTTGAGGTCTACGCCACAGACTATCTGGTCAAACCGTTTTCTCTGGAGCGGCTGGATGAAACGCTGCAGCGGGTGCGCAGGCAGCTTGCACTGCGCCGCGCAGCGGAAATGCCGCCTGCGCCGCAAACGCCCGTGCGCCTGCCTCTTGCCGGACGGATCCTGATCAAGGGACGTGACGAAACGGTTCTGCTGCGCGTGGAAGATATTGTACTGATCAAACGCGAAGAGCGGCAAAGCGTCGTCTGTACGCGCGACGGCACACAAATTCCCACACGCGATCCGTTAAGCGAATGGGAAACGCGCCTGCCCGCAGATACGTTTTTCCGTTCTCACAAGTCCTATATCTTAAATCTGAACTACATCAGCCGGATCTATCCTTACGGCCGTTGGACGTACATCACACGTCTGTGCGGCACGAAATTTGATGCGTTGCTGACGCGGGAACGTTACGAAGCATTGGAGCAGATGCTGGGCTGAAAAGACACACGCTTGAATCAAAAAAACAGCGGTACAGAAGGTTTCTGTACCGCTGTTTTTAATTTATCCTTGCATCTGCTTTTCAATGCGCGCGCGCGTGCGCAACATGTGATTCATCGCAAGCTGCTGGGCACGCATGGGATTTGCATTTTCAATCGCTTCAACAATCATGCGATGCTCCGCACAGGAGATCTTGCCGCCAATCGTCGGCGATGGCACCTGCCAGGTATCATGAAACACCATCTCGTGCGCATGACGATACAACATACTCAGCCTCTCGTTATCGCTGTTATTCGCCAGGTAATTGTGAAAATCCCGGTCCAACATCAGCCAAAGCTCATGATTTCCCTCAACATCGGCAGCCTCCATCGCATCCATCGCATCATGCAGGCTCTCAAACATGGCGCTTAAATCTTCGCCCTTGCCGCAGCGCTCGGCAAGCGTATAGCAGATCATTGCCCCCAGCGCAGCCACAACCTCATATGCATGCAGAATATCTTCCTTTTTTGGAATGCATACAAAAGACCCTCTGTTTTGGATGCGTTCCAAAAGGCCGTCCTGCTGCAGACGGTGGATCGCTTCACGCACAGGCGTGCGGCTGATACACAGCTTCTGTGCAATGACGGATTCCACGAGTTTTTGTCCCGGCCGCAATTCATGCGTAACAAAAATCATCCTGCGAATACCATCATATGCAATCTGTGTCGCCGAATCATGTCGGTCTTCCATGCCCAAACCTCCCGGCCGTCTGCCTTTATTCATCCAATGGAATATGTACAATTTCTCGACTTTACTCTGTCTTTGATTATAATTACCCATTTTTTCTTTGTCAAACCTGCATCTGCCGCACACCGCATAAAAAAAACATTGGCATGCAGCAGTTGGACAATGCTATAATGAATTTAATATATGCGCGAGGTTTGATCGGCTTTTTTACATCCGCGCAATCAAAAAGGAGGAGCGCCTGTGAAAACCAAACGCGGCGTCATCGCACCGGTTGTCTATCTGCGTAACATGCTGCATCCCACACCACAGGGACAGGGGCTATACAGCGGACTGATGTTTACATATTATATGGGATCAGCCGCAACGTCTTTTCTTGCCCCGTACTTAAACGAGCTTTCCTTAAGCGGCGCACAGGTCGGCACTGCCATTGCAGTCATTAACCTGTTCGGCATCCTGTCGGCGCCGGCCGCGGGAAGTATCAGTGATCGTCTGGGTTCCCCCCGCCGCGTATTGATTGGCTGTCTTGCAGCCGCAAGTATTCTGTATCTATGTGTCGGCCTGTTTGGTTCCTGTGCATTGTTCGGTCTGCCTGCCGCAGTCCTCATTTTGCCCGTATGGTCCATCTTCAAAACACCGCTTTCCAGCTTAAACGACAGCATGACCGTTCAAGTCATCAATCGAAAGCGTACCTTTACGTATGGTTCCGTCCGCTGTCTGGGATCGCTTGGCTACAGCATCATGTGCATTGTCTTTGGTCGCATTGCTGCCGCAATGGGCTCAAATGTCTCCGTATTTTTTCTGTATGGCATATTGAATCTGATCCCGATCGCACTTTTGATTCGCGCACGCCGTGATGACCCGCCTGCGCCGCGGCCGGGTACACGGGGTCGTAAACTGCCGCGCGGCGGCATTCGTCTGGCGCTTTCCAGCGCGCCGTTTCGAACATTCCTTGTGGTATACATGCTGGTCAATGTTCCCGTGTACTGTATCACAACATTTTTGCCTTATAAGTTAATCGAAATTTCCGGCACCTCGGATGCCTTTGGCACGCTGATTGCCATAAAAGCCTTTATGGAAGTACCGGCGCTTCTGTTTGGCGCCCGACCGATTCAGCATTTCGGTGTGCGCAGCGTTATGATCTGTGCCATGAGCGTATTCCTGGTGGAGCAAACACTCTGCCTGCTTGCACCTACCACTGCAATCGTAACACTGGCACTGCTGCTGCACGGCTTCACTTACGGTCTGTTTTTATCCTGCGCCATTGGATATATTTACATGATTACGCCGCATGAAGCCAATGCAAGCGCACAGACGCTTGCCGGCGCGCTGACGAGCGTAGCGTCCATTTTGGGAAGTCTTGCCGGCGGCTTTCTGGTCGATTTTTTCGGTGCAAACGGTTACTTTGCTTTTACGCTTTGCCTGCAAATCCTGGCCATTGCGCTGTTTCTTTCAAGCCTGCGCGCACGCCGCGCACCGAATCCCGCAGCTTCCCACATGCAATCCTGACAGCTGCACACATATTGCATGCAGCTTCGTGAAAATGTAACGTTTTTTCGAAGCTGCTTTTTTACGCAATCTCTTAACAAAAGCATAGATGCAGTGCTATACTGATATTCGAATGCGTCTGTGACAAAAAAACAGCGAAAATCGGCGTCCGACGCCTGATATAGATATTCTGTTTTATCAAAAGAGGACCTCGTATGAAACACAAACCATTTTCCCGTTTTGTCGTACGCGATGAATCAGGCCGCCGTTATTTTGCACCGGTAGTGTATCTGAAAAACAACTTCACGCGTGACATCCTGCTTTACGGCGGTGTGGAGTTCACATTCTGGGCTGCCTTCTCTGTGCTGGCTTTTACATCGGCATACCTTGCACAATGCGGTTTTTCCAGTACGACAGTCGGCGTCATCATGGCGCTTGTCAGCGTGGCAGGCATTATCGCTTCTCCCGTCATTGGAAATCTATCCGATCGAACCGGTTCTCCGCGCAAGGTCTTTATGCTCTGCGCAATCATTTCATCCATTCTGTATCTGATTGTGCCTGCTCTGCTTGGCAAGCGCATCTTTGGTCTTGATCTTGGTGTCGTATTCATTCTGCTTTGGGCGTTTTTCAGCCGTCCCATGCAGGGCCTGTGCGAGGGTATCGTCGTCAGTGCCGCAGACCGTAAGGGCACATTTGCCTTCGGGTCTGTACGCTATTTTGGTTCGATCAGCTATGCGGTTGCCTGCATTATCTTTGGTGCTATCGCCGCACGTACCAAAACCCAGGTCTTTACCTTCCCTGCCTACGGCCTTTTGTGCATTCCCATTCTGCTGCTTTTGTTATACATCGGCCGTGATGATCCCAAGCAGGCCCCTGTCAAGCGCAAAAAGAACGAGTCGTTTGGTGTACGCGCTGCAATGCGGAATTATTATTTTGTCATGTTCCTAATCTGTCATTGTTTCATCTGTATGCCAATGAACTGTTCCACGACGTTTGTACCATATAAACTGATTGAAATCACCGGTGAAACCTCATCTCTTGGCAACGTCACGGCAGTGCGTGCACTGATGGAAATTCCCATGCTTCTGGGCGGCGGCTGGATTGTACGAAAATTCGGTATTAAAAATCTGTTTTACTTTGCCATCGGCCTGTTTTTAATCTCACAGCTTTTATTCGCCTTTGCACCGTCCACGGGTGTTATCACACTGGCAATGATCCTGATGGGCACCGCATATGGCGCACACCTTTTGGGACAGGTCAATTATGTTTACCGCATTACGCCGCATGAAGCCGCATCCAGCGCACAATCGCTTGCAGTGGCTTTCTCGCTGATTTCCTCGGTTGTCGGCAATCTGGTCGGCGGCATATTGGTGGATGTATTCTCCACAAGCGGATTGTTCCTGTTCCTGTTTGCACTGGAAGCATTCGCATTGCTGCTGTTTATCATCACATTCCCGCTGGGCCGTCTGCTCAAGCAGCCTGAACCGGATCTTTCCCACATTCTGTGAGGTGCAACCGCATGAATCAATCCCGCCCGGCGCGCCTGACCGGATTCCCGCTGTACGCGCTCATTGTCCTTTTATACTGGCTCGGTTATGCCGCAAGTGCATTTGTCGCCGCTTATCTTGCTGAAAACGGCTTTGCAAGCACTTATGTTGGTACAATTATGGCCGTTGTCAACTGCATCGGCGTGCTGTCCGCGCCGCTGATGGGAAACCGTGCCGATCGCCTGGGTTCCCCGCGCCGCGTTTTTATCCTGTGCGCATTGGGATCCGGTGCCGCACTTGCACTTGTTCCGGCATGCATGCCCTATACCGCTGTCACAACACTGCC
>JAHZHV010000222.1:2928-3418 GCA_019420085.1 Christensenella sp. | reverse complement strand
CGTCGAGATCATCCCCAAGGTTCTGAAGGTCGGCATCGGCGCCGGCATCGGTATCTTCCTGGTTCGTCTTTCTCTTGTCAACGCCGCGCTGGTTGCGCCGGACTTCGGCGGCCTGGGCGATTTCTCCGACCCCAACGTCATGCTTGCGGCAATCGGTCTTGGCATCACGCTGTTCCTTTACTTCTTCCGCATTGAGATCAAGGGCCACGTCTACTGCATCCGCGGTTCGCTGCTGATCTCCATCGCACTGATTACGATCATCGGCATCTGCATGGGTCTTGTCACGCTGCCGGAGAACGTCTTTACCACCAATGCAGTCAGTTCCCTTTCCAAGGTTGTCTGGAAGTTTGACATCGTCAAGGCATTCAATCCGACTCTGATTCCCTTCGTCATCATCTTCTTCATGGGCGACTTCTTCTCCACGCTGGGCACGGCGCTCGGCGTTGCGGGCAAGGCGAACATGCTTGACGAAAACGGCAACCTCCCTGCA
>JAHZHV010000222.1:0-2918 GCA_019420085.1 Christensenella sp. | reverse complement strand
GACGCCGTCGGCACCTGCCTGGGCGCCGCATTCGGCCTGACCACCGTTACCACCTATGTTGAGTCCGCAGCGGGCGTCGACGCCGGCGGCCGCACCGGTCTTACCTCGATCACGACCGGCGCGCTGTTCCTTCTGTCCATGCTCTTTGCGCCCCTGTTCCTGATGATCCCCACGGCGGCGACCTCGCCGGTTCTGGTTTGCATCGGTATTTCGATGATGCAGACGCTGGGCAACGTTGACTTCGCCGACGCCGAGTGGTATCCCGTTGCGATCATGGTCATCGTCTCGCTGTTTGCAGGCACCGCCAACGCCATCGCGCTTGGTCTTGTGGCCTACTGCCTCATCCACGTCGTGCGCTACGCCTTCACCAAGGAGCGCAGCCGTGAGAACCTGCCTTCCATCGCGACGGTTATTCTGACCATCCTCAGCTGCCTGCAGTTCGTCCTGTAAGAAGCAGTTTGAAAGGAGCTAAAAAATCATGTTTGTCCTTGCCAACAAAGACCGTGCGCGTCTGGTTGACGCCGCCATGGGACGCATCCCCTGCGACATTTCCTTTGAAAACGCAAAGCTGGTCAACGTCATCACCGGTGAAATCTACGAAGCCAGCGTCGACGTACTGGACGGCGTGATCGTCCGCGTCCGTGAGGACGGGCGTCCCGCCGCCGTGGCAAGCCGCGAAGTCGTCGACTGTGAAGGCCGGTATCTGATGCCCGGTTATATCGATACGCATATGCACGTGGAATCCACCATGATGGTGCCTGAGAACTTCGGTAAACAGGCCATCGTCTGGGGCACGACCACCGCCGTAACCGATCCGCACGAGATCGGCAACGTCATGGGAATCGACGGCGTCGCTTACATGCTGGAAAGCGCGCTTCGCTCTCCCCTGCGGCAGTATGTGCTGGCGCCCTCCTGTGTACCCGCCGTTCCCGCTTTGGAAGGCGCGGGCGCCGCATTCTTTGCCGCGGAAGTCGCCGATCTGCTGGATCGCGACGGCGTCATCGGCATTGCCGAGATCATGGATTACATCGGCGTCTATCAGAACGATCCGCGCATGCGCGGCATCATCGACGAGGGCTTAAAGCGCGGCATGTTCCTGCAGGGACATTCCCCCAGCGTCCACGGCGATGCGCTCAACGCCTACCTGTGCGCCGGTCCCGTCAGCTGTCATGAGGCGCGGGCGCCGCAGGAGGTCGTGGAAAAGCTGCGTCTTGGCATGCACATCAACGTCAAGTCCTCTTCCTTAAGCGATACGGCAAAGCCCATCGTCGACGCCATTCGTTCCCTTCCCTGGAACGACAACGTCTCCATCTGCACCGACGACGTGCACGCAGCGGATCTTCTGCGTGAAGGGCATATCAGCCATGTCGTCAACGTCTGTGTGGAAAACGGGCTGGATCCTCTGCTTGCCGCACGCTGCGCGACGTACAACGCCGCGCGCGAGTATCACTTTGAGGACCTGGGCGCCATCGCGCCCGGCTATGTGGCCGACATCCAGCTGGTCGATTCGCTTTCGGGCGTCATGCCCTACGCCGTCTACCGCGAGGGCCGCCTCGTTGCAAAACAGGGCCGTCTTGTCGGAGACACCGCTGCGGAGGCTGCGTACCCGCACGTCAATACCGTCGACATCCCGCAGATTCACGGCGTCGACGACTTCCGCCTGAACGCCCCCGTGGCAGAGGGCGAGGTCGACGTGCTGCTGTTTGACACCGACCGCGCCGCCATGCGCCCCGGTCAGGCGCTTGTCTACGGCAAGCTGCCCGTCCACGACGGGTATGTCGATATCAGCGCCGATGCCCGCCTTACGCATGTATGTGTCGTCAACCGCTACGGCTCTGGCGACAAGACGATCGTTCCGGCACTGCACTTTGAGCTGGAGGGCGCCGTCGCCTCGACCATTTCGCACGACAGCCACAACCTGACCGTCTGCTACTCCGACCCCAAGAGCGCCTACGCGGCCGCGCGGGAGCTGGAGCGCGTCGGCGGCGGCATGTGCGTGGCGCAGGGCGGCAAGGTGCTTGCCACGCTGCCCTTGCCCGTCGGCGGCCTGATGTCTCCGCTGCCCTGCGAGCAGCTGGCCAGCGACATTGAAGCCTTCGGCAAGGCGCTCGCCTCCATCAGCCGCGCAAGCGATGATATGCTGCTTCGCATCGCCGTGCTTGCACTGCCTGTGCGTCCCGGCTACATCATCACCGATCGCGGCATCGTCTCCGGCGATACGCAGGAATTCGTACCGATTTTCCGCGACTGATCCATCTGAAACAAAGCGCAGGTCCGGGCAATTTGCCCGTGCCTGCGCTTTCTTTTCGTCGATATTCTCTTTTGTCTGCGCATACAATGTGCTACAATACCCCGTGCATTCATTTTTTCTGGAATTGGAAAGGAGTCATACGATCATGCTGGAATACCGATACGACGTGCAGCTTTTGATTGAGGGGCAGAACCTGAACGAGGATGCGATCAGCGCCTACTTTACCGAGCACTTTGACGGCGACTGCCTGCTGGCCGTCGGCGACGAGGAACTGATCAAAATCCACTTTCACACCAACGCCCCGTGGGAAGTGCTGCAGTACTGCGCCTCGCTGGGCGAAATCTACGACATCGTGGTAGAAGATATGGACCGGCAGTCCCGCGGTTTGAAGGGCTGATTTTTCATCGTAAAAAAAGCAGGATGCACGGCGCGGCCTTTTCCCGCCGCACCGGTCATCCTGCCTTTTTTCATTTGTTCACACATCCGTCACGCACCGCACATACCGGCATGACAGACGCGCTTTATCCTGTTTATCGGAGGGAAAAGCGGCCCAGCGTCGTCAGGCGCTTCTCCTCATTTAAAATCGCGTCGTACATGCTCAAATCCAGCGTGTTGCAAAGCCCCGCCGTGTAGTAAAGCAGGGCGCCCAGCTCCTTTTCGATGACGC
>JAHZHV010000221.1:1456-3612 GCA_019420085.1 Christensenella sp. | reverse complement strand
ATCAGTGACCCGGACGCCTTCTCCAGCCTCGTGGAGACCGCCAAGAGCGCACTTTAAGCCGGCAAGCCAAAGATAACGGTTGACAAACCCGTTCCTTTTTGGTATAATGACCGTATCCAAAACGGCGCTGCCCGCATCTGCGGGCGAAAATTCCTCAAAGAGGAGGGGAAATGGCAATGGCTGAGATCAAGGTCAAAGAAAACGAAACGATAGACAGCGCGCTTCGCAGATTCAAAAGGTCGTATCTCAAGAGCGGCGTACAGGCAGAGCTGCGCAAAAGAGAACACTACGAAAAACCGAGCGTTAAGCGCAAGAAAAAGTCCGAGGCTGCCAGAAAGCGCAAGTACAGATAAAATGTGTGCGCACACGCGCTTCGTGCTGCAATCGAATACAAAAAAAGCGGGCCGCATGCCCGCTTTTTTCAGCCCTATGCATTCAGGCGCGGACCGGGGCGTGTTGCCGCGGCGTCTTTGGAATCGGTAGTTGCTTCGAACGGCGGCGGGCATCTGCGAAGCGAACAGCGGAAACGGGCGACAGAGCGTACAAAAACGGCCGTTCCGAAGCCTGCCTCGAACGCCGTCGGCAGAGTCCGTCCGATATCACCGCGAAACCTTTGCACGCAGCACGGGCCGACGCAGCCGCATGATCGCGGACCGCGCACGAACAGAATGCGCCGCACCGCGATTCCCCAAGCCGCTGCGGACAGTCTTCGCTGTGTCTTCCTCTCCGCGAACCGCAACACGCACTGCGGGGCCGTCTTGAATGCCCGAAAGCAGCATTTTTGCCGTGGGGTCCGCTTAGGCGCGCCGTCTCTTTGGGGATAGCCGGCGAAGCGTACAAAGACTTCGTCACATGACGCCCGGCCGACATTTTTAGACTTTAAGTTTGACAGTGAAACGATATGCCGCTTGATGCCGCAAAACATTGAGCAACTGCACGCATACAAGTCTGTTCAAAAACAGCACAAGTTACCACAGTCATATACAAATGTAACAAAATATTCATCCTCGTTTGTGCAATATGTACAACAACGGCTTTGAAATTTGTGCAATAGAAAGAATCTGCAAGAATTCCCGGCAGAACGGTTGATTATTTTTTGTGGATATGGTATAATCAACAAGTCGAAAAACGATTCAGTTTTACCTGTTTTAGTAGGAGGAGCATTATGAAAAGAACCATCGCGTTGGCACTGGCGGTGCTGATGTGCGCCGGTCTTTTCGCCGCGTGCAGCACACTTGGCGAGGACGACAGGGGCGCCCTTATTTCCATGTACATTTCCTCATTCCCGACGACGCTGGATCCCGCCGCGATGCAAACCGACGCGGAAACCTCCAAGCTGCTCGCCCTGCTGTATCAGCCTCTGACGTCGCTCAACGAAAAAGGCGAGGTCAAAGAAGGGCTGGCGTATGAATGGTATAAATTCTACGACAAGCGTGACGATCTGTACAAAATGTACTTCAAGCTCAACGAAACCAAGTGGAGCGACGGCCGCGCCGTCTCGGCGGACGACATCGTTTATGCCTGGAAGCGTATTCTTGCACCCGAATCCGAGAGTCCGTATGCTTCGCTGCTTTACCCGATTAAAAACGCCCGCCCGTACAAAAACGGCGAGGACGGCAAGACGAGCGACGACCTCGGCCTCTATGCAGCCGACAGCCTGCTGCTCGAAGTGGTGTTCGAAAAGACCTTCAACGGCGCCGACGATCCCGAGTTCGACGCTGCCGTACAGCTTTTTGCCGAAATCGTTTCCAACGTAGCGCTGTCCCCGATGCGCGAGGACATCATCACCAAGGCGGAGAAGGACGCAGCCGCGGCGGAAACCTCCGGCGGCGAGGAAAATACGACCGCGCCGTGGTATATCAACCCCGCCCGACTGACGACCAACGGACCGTTCCGTCTGCAGGCCTTGTCGGAGGGCGACCGGCTCGTGCTTGAACGCAACAGCTATTATTACCGTGACGAAACCGAGGACGCTTTGGACAAGAGCGTCATCCCCTATCGTCTCGTCTGCATTTATCAGGAAGAATCCGTCGGCAGCTCACTCGCAGACGGCGCAACGGCGCTGACGCAGGCCCAATATCAGTACAACCGTTATACGGAAGGCAAGATTTATTATCTGAACGATTTCGATATCAATACCTTTACGCTGGCGTCTG